>JAILRE010000025.1 GCA_024698505.1 Clostridiales bacterium
AGCGTCTCAAAAGAGGAGATTTTTGTGCCCATCGAGGCGAAAAGCGCAGGAATACTCGGAGAGTCTTTCGAGCATTTTCAACGAAGAGGGGCGCAAAAAGATACCTTTTGAGGCTGTGTATCTTTAAGTGAATGCGCCCAAAGAGCAGTCCTTTGAGCTTGACGATAAAAATAACATCTTTCCGCGAACGAAGGCGCACTGCGCAAACGCCTTAAGTCATAACCGTACTGCGCTCGCATACGCCTTACCGGCGTCGCCTTCACTCTCGATTCCATAAGGTATTGAACATAGTCCGGCGGATGAATTCGATCCGTTTTCTCAAGAGCGGGGACGCTTGACGCTGCAGCAGCACCGGAGGCAGAAAATGATAGAAACAAAAATATACGTCGGATTGAACGATTCCGAAACCAAGGAGCAGAAGCTCGATACGCAAAAGTACGTATCGGTGCTGAAAAACGTATGCCGCAGCTACGGGGCGGCTTTCTCGTTCGTGCTTGAGCAGGGCGGATATATGCACGAGGACGGGGCTTACACGCAGGAGAACACGCTCGTGCTCTCTCTGATCGACGCTGACAAGCGCATCATAGACGAGATCGCGAAGGATCTCTGCGTATTCTTCCATCAGGAGTCCGTCATGATAACACAGGATCTCGTCCGCGCCTACTTTATCAGCGAATCGCTCAAGGACGAATGATCGGGCGAAAATGAGCACTTACGTCACCTCCGATCTTCACGGATATCCGCTCGACAAGTTCCTCGGCCTGCTTTCCAAAGCGGGCTTTGGCGAGGCGGATATGCTTTACATACTGGGCGACGTCATCGACCGCAACGGCGACGGCGGCGTTTCGATGCTGCGCTATATTATGGGGCAGCCCAATTTTGAGTTCGTTCTCGGGAATCACGAGGATATGCTTTTGAACTGCTCGTTCCTTTTCGGCGAGGTCACGGACGAGAGCATCTCGGAGCTTTCCGCGGAGGATATAAGGCATTACGACCGCTGGATGCGCAACGGGGGCGGAGCGACCGCCGCGAACCTGAGAAAGCTCCTCAAAGAGGACTCCCCCGCCTTTTTCGACCTGATGCAGTTCCTGCGCGAATCGAGAGCATATGCGGCGGACACAGTAAAAGGCAGGGACTTCCTTTTCGTGCACGGCGGGCTTAAGGATTTTTCACCGGAAAAGAAGCTCAAGGATTATCTCCTGCACGATCTTTTATGGGAGAGGCCGAAGCTGACGGACGAGTATTTCGGCGACGTGATAACCGTTTTCGGGCACACGCCCACGCTCTGTTACGGCGAAGAATACCGCGGGAGGATAATCAGGACGCGCACGTGGATCAACGTGGACACGGGCGCCGCGGACGGGCTGCCTCCCGCGCTGCTGAGGCTCGACGACCTCGAGGAATTCTACGGAGACTGAGGAAACACGCATGGAAAAATACTTCAACGTCAATTCGAACGGCTGCAGCATAAGCTGCAAGATATACTCCGACGACCTCTCAAGCGTGAAGAGCGTCATACTCTTCGGGCACGGCTTCGGCGGCAACAGGGACAACAAGGCGGCGGAGAAGCTCGCAAAGCGCCTGCTCTCGAAGAACAAGGGCGCCGCGCTCATAATATTCAACTGGCCCTGCCACGGCGACGACGTGAGAAAGACTCTGCGCCTTGAAGACTGCAGCGCGTATCTTGACGAGATGACCGCCTACGTGAAAAAGACCTACCCCGCGGCGGAGCTTTACGGCTGCGCGACGAGCTTCGGCGGGTATATGTTCCTCAAATACATTTCGGAGAACGGCAACCCCTTCCGGAAGATCGCCCTGCGCTGCCCGGCGGTGGATATGTACGGCGTGATCACGGGGACCATCATGACCGACGAGGATATGAGGAAGCTTGAAAAGGGCAAGCCCGTGCTCGTCGGATTCGACGGCAAGATAAAGATCGACAAGGGCTTTACGGACGGCCTTAAGGAGGCCGACCTCATGCAGAGGGATTTTCTCGACTACGCGGAGGATATACTCATAATACACGGCACGAAGGACGAGGTCGTGCCCTTCGGGAGCGTCCGCGATTTTGCGGAGAACAATATCATCGAGCTCGACGCCGTCGAGGGAGCGGATCACAAGTTCACCGACCCGATCAGGATGGATCACGTTATGAAGCGCTTCGCCGCGTTTTTCGGTATGAAATAAGCTTTTTCGGTCAAGGTCAGATACATGGTTTTTGCTTTGTAAACAAAAACACGGATCCGAGGATCGTTACGTCCCCGGATCTGTTTTTTTAATTGTGTTTTATCGGCCGAAAGCCTGTATTTTATCAAAGCGAGTGCGCCCTTTGACACATTGTTTCCGTTGACATTCACTTCCCGATATGTTATATTATCTATTAATGGAAAAGTTCGCGTAAGCTTTTCCGCAGGCATTCAAAAACAACTTGGCTCAAGCGCGGAATCAAGTTTCACGCGGGGGCCGAAAAAGGGGAGGAATTATGTCAAACGCTTATTTCACCATCGCAAGACCCGACAACGACGCATTCCGCGGCTATCTGCCCGGATCGAAAGAACGCGCCGAATTGAAGGAGGAGCTCGCCCGCCAGTCCGCCGAGGTCGTTAAGATCCCGCTCATAATCGGCGGCAAGGAGATCTTCACCGAGAAAACGTTCAAGGTCACAATGCCCCACGATCACGGCCACGTGATCGCCGAGTGCTCAATGGCTGGCGAAAAGGAGCTCAGAATGGCCGTCGACGCGGCTTTGGCCGCCAAGAGAGCCTGGGAGGATATGCCCTGGGAGCACCGTTCCGCAATATTCCTGAAGGCCGCCGATATGATCACCGGCCCTTACCGCAAGGTGCTGAACGCCTCCACCATGCTCGGCCAGTCCAAGACCGTGTTCCAGGCCGAGATAGCCATTGCGGAGCTTGCGGACTTCCTGAGGTTCGGCGTATGGTCCGCTCAGGAGATATTCAAGGATCAGCCCGGCTCCATTCCCGGCATCTGGGATCGCCAGGATTACCGCGCGCTTGACGGCTTCATCTGCGCCATCACGCCCTTCAACTTCACCTCCATCGGCGGGAATCTGCCCACCGCGCCCGCGATAGTCGGCAACGTGGCGGTCTGGAAGCCCTCCCGCACCGCCGTGCTTTCGAATTATTATTACATGAAGCTGCTCATGGACTGCGGCCTCCCCGCCGGAGTCATCAATTTCGTTCCCTGCAACGGCAGCGACATGGCAAAATACGTCATCTCCCGCCCGGAGCTTGCCGGCTTCCATTTCACCGGCTCCACCGAGGTGTTCCAGAGCGTCTGGAAGCAGATCGGCGAGAACATCGCCTCCTACCGCAATTATCCCCGCATCGTCGGCGAGACCGGCGGCAAGGACTTCATATTCGCTCATAAGACCGCGAAGGTCCGCCCGCTCGCGGCCGCTCTTATCCGCGGCTCGTTCGAGTTCCAGGGTCAGAAGTGCTCCGCCTGCTCCCGCGCTTTCATTCCCGAGAGCATTTGGCCGGACGTGCTTTCCGCTATGAAGGAAATGATGAAGGAAGCCACTATGGGCGACGTGCAGGATTTCGACACCTTCCTCGCCGCCGTCATCGACAAGGCCTCCTTCGACCGCTGCAAGGGCTATATCGACCGCGCCAAGCAGAGCCCCGACTGCGATATCGTTATCGGCGGCGGCTGCGACGATTCGAAGGGCTGGTTCATCGAGCCCACCGTCATAGTCTGCAAAAAGCCCGATTACGAATCCATGGTGAACGAGATATTCGGGCCGATCGTATCCGTTTACGTCTATCCCGACGACAAGCTTGAAGAGACCCTCAGGATCTGTGACGAGGCCTCCCCCTACGCCCTGACCGGCGCCATATTCGCTCAGGACCGCGAGGCGATAGTCATGATGGAGAGGGCGCTCCTGCATTCGGCGGGCAACTTCTATATAAACGACAAGTGCACCGGCGCAGTCGTCGGTCAGCAGCCCTTCGGCGGCGCCAGAGCTTCCGGCACCAACGACAAGGCCGGCACCGCGCTCAACATGATACGCTGGATGAGCCCGCACTGCGTGAAGGAGACCTTCAATCCCTCCGAGGCGATCGCTTACCCCTATATGTGTGAAAAGTGAGGGGATTCGTATGAGGATCACTGAACATCCGATTCTGGAGTTTGACCGCGGCAGGGAGATAAATTTCACCTTCAACGGTCAGCCGATGAAGGGCTATGAGGGCGAGACCATCGCCGCCGCGCTCCACGCCGCCGGCGTCAAGGTGCTTGCCAAGAGCCCCGAAAAGCACCGCCCGCGCGGGTTTTACTGCGCGATAGGCAACTGCGCTTCCTGCCAGATGACAGTCGACGGGGAGCCCAACGTGCGCACCTGCATCACGCTCCTTAAAGAGGGCATGGTGGTCGAGACGCAGGAAGGAAAGGGGAAGATCAAATGAGAGAAGTAGAACTGCTTATCATCGGGTCCGGCCCCGCGGGTCTCTGCGCCGCCATCTCCGCGGCGGAGTCCGGAGCCAGAGTGCTCATTCTTGAGCGCACCTTCAAGCCCGGCGGACAGCTTATAAAGCAGACCCATATGTTCTTCGGCTCGGAAAGCCAGTACGCCTCCCACAGGGGCGTCGACATCGCCGGCATACTCATGAAGAAGGTCGAGGAATTCGGCGATAAGATCGAGATAATGCTCAACGCCACCGCCGTCGGCTTCTATGAGGACAACGTGGTGACAGTGCTGAAGGACGAGAAGGAGTATTTCAAGATCAAGGCCGAGTCCATCATCTGTGCGACGGGCGCCTTTGAGAAGTCCCTCGCCTTCCCCAACAACGACCTGCCCGGCATTTACGGAGCGGGCGCCGTGCAGACGCTGATGAACGTTTACGGCGTGCAGCCCGGAAACCGCGTGCTCATGGTCGGCGCGGGCAATATAGGCGTCATAGTGAGCTATCAGCTCATGCAGGCTGGCATCGAGGTCGCGGCCGTTCTGGACGCGGCGCCCCGCATAGGCGCTTACCTCGTTCACGCCTCCAAGCTTGCGAGGATGGGCGTGCCCATACTCACCTCCCACACGGTTAAGGAGGCCATCGGCACCGACTGCCTCGAAGCCGCTGTAGTATGCGAGGTGGACGACAAGTTCCGCCCCATACCCGGCACCGAAAAGCGGTACGACGTGGACGTGCTCTGCATCTCCGTCGGCCTGAGCCCCTTAAACGAGCTCCTTGCGATGCGCGGAGTGGAGATGAAATACGTTCCCCAGCTCTCCGGCAGCGTCCCCATGAGGACCGAGAACTGCGAGACGAGCATACCCGGCATATTCGTCGCGGGAGACGCCTCGGGCATCGAGGAGGCCAGCTCCGCCATGGCGGAGGGTTATCTTGCCGGCCTCTGCGCCGCGGCAAAGCTCGGTCACGTTCCGGCGGACTTCGAGCAGCGCAGGCAGGAATACCTCAAGCAGCTTGACGGCTTAAGATCCGGCCCCGTCGGAGACCGCATCCGCGCCGGAATGAGCGTCAGCAGGCTGTAAAGAGAGGAGGAATGAATATGTTTGAGAAAACAGGTGTGGCCACACGCGAAATGGTCATGACGAAATTTCCTTCCGTCGAAAGGATAAACAAGGGCCCGGTCGCGGTCGTGGAATGCTATCAGAAGATCCCCTGCAATCCCTGCCAGACCGCCTGCCCCTTCGGCGCCATAAGCATCGGCGAGGATATCAACAATATCCCCGAAAGGGATGAGGGCGTCTGCACGGGCTGCGGAATGTGCGTCGCAAAATGCCCCGGCCTCTCCATAATGATCGTCGACGGCTCCAAATCTGCGGAGACCGTGGAGTTCCGCATCCCCTATGAGTTCCTGCCTCTGCCCGAAGCGGGCGAAGAGGTCATCGGCCTTGACCGTGCGGGCAGGCCCATCTGCGATGCGAAGGTCATAAGGGTCATGAATCCCCCGTCCTTCGACCGCACTCCGGTCATAACTCTGGAGGTCGCGCGCGAGTATCTCTATGATTTCAGGAATTTCAGGAGGAAATAAGCATATGGACGAGAACACTATCATTTGCCGCTGTTCCGACGTAACGCTGAAGGATATAAGGGATCTTATAGCGCAGGGGTACGTGACTTATGACGAGATAAAGCGCATCACCAGGATCGGCATGGGGCCCTGCCAGGGCAAGACCTGCGGTCAGCTCGTATTGAGGGAGATCGCCAACGCGACGGGTCAGAGCATTGCCGATCTCAAATTCCACAACATTCGTCCCCCGGTGGTCGGTGTGAAGCTGCATCTTATCGCGGAGGAGGCCGAAAGAAATGAAGAATAAAGCTGATATCGTTATAATCGGCGCCGGTATGTCCGGCTGCTCCATCGCCTACAATCTTGCCAAGAGAGGCGCGAAAAACATAGTCGTGCTGGAGAAGGGCTTTATCTGCTCCGGCTCAACGGGCGCCTGCGGCGCGGGCTTCCGTATGCAGTGGGGCACCGAGATGAACTGCCGCATGTCCAAATTCTCCACGGAGTTCTTTGAGCACGCGAACGACATACTCGAATACGACGGCGACATAGAGCTGCGTCAGAGCGGCTACCTCATGATCGCCGACACCGAAAAGGAGCTCACCCAGTTCAGGAAGAACATCGAGGTCCAGCACGCCTGCGGCATCCCCTCGCGCATGATGAGCCTTGAGGAGGCAAAGGAGCTGGTCCCCCACCTCAACACCTCCATACTCTCCGGCGCGGCTTACTGCCAGAAGGACGGCTTCCTGAACCCCCATAAGACCACCGACGCTTTCTATAAGGCGGCGAAGAGGCTCGGCGTCGAGTTCAACACCTACACCGAGGTCACCGGCATAAAGGTCGAGCACGGCAGGATAGTCGGAGTCGAGACCAACAAGGGCTATATCGAGACCCGCATCGTCGTCAACGCGGCGAACGCCTGGTCGCAGGGCATTGCGAAGATGGTCGGCGTGGATCTGCCGCTCTATTCCGAGAGGCATCAGATACTCGTCACGGAGCCCGTCGATCATATGCAGGACCCCATGGTAATGGCGTTCAACCTGAACCTTTACGTTCAGCAGACCCCGCACGGCTCGTTCATAATGGGCCGCAGCGACTCCTCCGAGCCCAAGGATCTGCGCAGGACCTCCTCCTGGCACTTCCTTGAGGAGATGGCGAAGACCATCGACAACGTGCTCCCCGCCATCGGCAGGCTGCGCGTGATCCGTCAGTGGGCGGGCCTTTACAATATGTCCCCCGACCGTCAGCCCATTTACGACAAGGTCGAGGGCGTCGAGGGCTTCTACGTAGCCGTCGGCTTCAGCGGTCACGGCTTCATGTTCGGCCCCGTCACCGGCACCGTCATGGCTGAGATGATACTGGGCCTCGAGCCCACTATCGACGCCTCCAGGCTGAAGCTCTCCCGCTTCGCGGAGGGCAATCTTTTCACAGAGCCCTCGGTCGTGTAAAACGCCTTCCGGCTCCGGAATTGCATTATCTGCGGCGATCCCCTGCTTTCTGCGGGGGATCGTTTTTTTGCGGCGCAAGACCTCCTTATGCCGGTCGGATTAATCGGTTCCGTTCGGCGAATGCGCACTTGCAGGGCAGGCGGCAATATTGTATAATATAATGAATTATTCCGGAGAAAGGGCCGCCGCCGATGAAGCTTTATATGCTCGATACAGCTGACGTCTCCGCGGACGATATCCGCGCGGCAAAAGCCCTGTTTCCCAAGCGCTTCGAACGGGCCGCGCGCTTTTCAAACCGCAGCGGAGCATCCGGCGTTATCGCCGCGGGGATACTGCTTCACCGTGCGCTGGGCATAAGGGACGAGAGCGCGATCCTTTTTACCGCCGAGGGCAAGCCGTATCTGGCCGACGGCCCCGGGTTCAGCCTTTCGCACAGCGGCGCTCGCTGCGTGCTTGCCGTTTCCGAAGGCCCGGTCGGAGCGGATATCGAAGGGCTTGACAAAAGCAACCTCATAGCCGCTCCCGCCGCGCTCAGCGAGGCGGAGCTTGAGTGGATCGCTCCCGCTCCGCTCGAAAGGTTTCATCTGCTTTGGACGCGCAAGGAGAGCATCTATAAGGCTTTGGGCGGCTTTACCGACCCGAAGCAGATACCGGCGCTCGAAGAGAGGCTGCCGGGCGGGCTCCGCGTCCGGAGCATACTGCTCGGCGGCTATGCTTTAAGCGTCTGCTGCCGGGATGCGGACGCGCTTACGCCCGAAAGCATTATCAGATCATAATTATCGGAGGAACATATGAATCGCTATCCACTGACGAAAACCGAGTACGGCATTTACATTGAGCAGATGACCGCGCAGAACACGGCTTACAATAACCCGCTGACCATGCCGCTCCCGGACGAAGTTGATATCGAAAGGCTCAGGCAGGCCGTTCGCACCGCCGCAGCCGCCCATCCATACCTGAAGACCGGCTTCGACACGGATGAGAACGGCGAGGTCTGCAAGTACGTCCGTTGCTGCTGCGAGGTCGAAGCGGAGGTCATAAAAACCGACAGATTCGACGTCAAGGACTTCGTAAAGCTGTTCGATCTCCGCAGGGACCTCCTTTGCAGGTTCAGCATTATAATCACCCCGGAACGGAAGCTGTTCTTCTCCGACGTGCACCATATAATCTACGACGGCGCCTCCTTGGGCATACTGCTGAGGCAGATCGCCGACGCTTATCTCGGCCTGCCCGTCGAGGCGGAGAGCTTTACCGCGAACGATCTTGCGCTCGAGGAAAAGGAGCGCACCGCATCCGGTGAGTTTGCCGAGGCGCGCGAATACTACATGAGCGTATTCGACGGCGTGGACACCGACTCCGAGCTGTTCTGCGACGCAAACCCCAGAGAGCACCGCGTAATGGCTCTTGAATACGATCTGCAGCGCGTCGATTCCTCCGGGCTCAAGCGGCTCGCAAAAAAGCACGGAGTCAAATTGAGCACCGTCTTCAACGCCGCGTTCGCCTGTCTGCTCTCAAAGCATACGGGCAGCTCCTCCGTGCTCTATTCCACCGTACATAACGGCAGGGACGCGCGCCTTGCCAATACCGTGGGCATGTTCGTCAAGACCTATCCCGTGCTCGCGGAGGTCTCCGAGGAAAAGACCGTCGCCGATTTCCTTGCAGAGCTCGATTCCGAGATAGAGCTCAACCGCAGATACGACCTTTATTCATACGCGGATTTCTGCGCCGAGACGGGGCTGCACCCCACCGTGCTGTTCGCCTATCAGGGCGATATGCTGCAGAAAATGGATTTCTGCGGCGCCGAGGCGACTCCGACCTATTATAACGCCATAGACTCGAAGGACGGCTTTGAGATGACCGTCTGGCGCTACGGCGAACGCTTTACCCTGCACGCCGACTATTCCATGGACCGCTATAACGACGAGGTCGTGAAAGCCATGTGCGAGAGCCTTGACAAGATACTCTCCGATATGCTCGGCTGCGAGACTCTCGGCGGTATCGACATGCTGACCGACGCCCAGCTTCAAGCGCTGGACGGTTATAACGAAAACGAAAGGGCGTTCGACGGCGGCGATATAGTGACCATGTTTCGCGCCCGCGCGGCAGAGGCTCCCGATTCCGCGGCGGTAGTCTGCGGGGACGTGCGCCTCACCTACCGCGAGCTGGACAGGCTTTCGGAGAACCTCGCCGCCTTCTTAAAGAACAGGGGCATAGGGCGTGAGGACGTCGTTTCCATCCTCATCCCCCGCTGCGAGTATATGGCCGCGGCTCCCCTTGGCGTTTTGAAATGCGGCGCCGGATATCAGCCTTTGGATCCCAGTTATCCCACGGAGAGGCTTGATTTCATGATGAAGGACGCGAACGCCAAATACCTCATTGCCGACAGGGGCCTTATGGACAGGGTCCCCGGCTGCTCCTGCCCCGTTATTTATACCGATGAGATCACCTCCCTTCCCGACGCGGAAAAGCTCGATATAGTCCCCGGGGAGCACGATCTCTTCATAATGCTCTATACCTCCGGCTCCACGGGAGTGCCGAAGGGAGTCATGCTGGAGCACGGCAATCTGAAGGCGTTCTGCAGCTGGTTCCGCGATTATTACTCCATCGACGGCAGCAGCCGCGCCGCTGCTTACGCGAGCTTCGGCTTCGACGCGAATATGATGGACACCTACCCCACGCTGACGGCGGGGGCGGAGCTGCATATAATCGAGGAGGATATCCGCCTCGATATGCTTGCGATAAGGGATTATTTCAGCAAAAACAAGATCACCCACAGCTTCATGACGACTCAGGTGGGCCGCCAGTATGCGGAGCTCTTCCCGGACGCGGAGTATCCGCATTATCTCTCCGTCGGCGGTGAAAAGCTCGTTCCCGTGGAGCCTCCGAAGACCTACGGGCTCTATAACTGCTACGGCCCGACGGAGTGCACGGTATTCGTCAACCACTTCAAGGTCGACAGGATCTACGAAAGAGTGCCCATCGGCCCCACGCTCAACGATCTCAAGCAGTACGTTGTCGATAAGCATATGCGCAGGCTGCCCGTGGGCGTGCCGGGCGAGCTGATAGTCGCCGGCCCGCAGGTGGGCAGGGGCTATCTCAACCGCCCCGAGCAGAACGAAAAGGCGTTTATCAAAAACCCGTTCTGCGGCGAGCCCGGGTATGAGCGCGCTTACCGCACCGGCGACGTGGTCAGGATGCTGCCCGGCGGCGTCGTGGATTTCGTCGGCCGCAACGACGGTCAGGTGAAGATCCGCGGCTTCCGCATCGAGCTTTCGGAGGTCGAGGGCATAATTCGCAAATTCCCCGGAATAAAGGACGCAACCGTGCAGGCCTTCGACGAGCAGGGCGGCGGCAAATTCATAGCCGCTTACGTCGTTTCCGACGAGCAGGTGGATATCTCGGCGCTCAACGCCTTCATCGCAAAGAACAAGCCGCCCTATATGGTCCCCGCCGTCACCATGCAGATAGACCGCATACCTTTGAACCAGAATCAGAAGGTCAATAAGCGCGCCCTGCCCGTGCCCGAGAAGAAGGCCGAGGAGGTCGTTCCCCCGAAGAACGAGACCCAGCGCAGGATATTCGAGCTTGCCGCCGGGGTCATAGGCTCGCGCGCATTCGGCGTCAACACCGACCTTTTCGCCGCGGGACTCACCTCCATTGGCGCCATAAAGCTCAACGTGCTGCTTTCCAAGGAGTTCGGCGTGCCCGTTTCCATAGGCGACCTGAAGGAGAACGGCACAGTCGAGGCGCTGGAGCAGTTCCTTGCCGGCGGCGAGGCCTCAGAGCAGTACGAGGTGCTCTCGGACTACCCCCTGAGCGAGACTCAGAACGGAATACTGGTGGAGTGCATCTCCAAGCCCGATTCCACCGTCTACAGCATCCCCTACCTCTTCAAGCTCTCGCCCAAGGTGGACCTCGAGAGGCTGAAGAAGGCTTTGGAGGATACTATTAACGCCCATCCGTATCTCAAGATCAAGTTGTTCGTTGACGACGACGGCGAGATCCGCGTCTGCCGCGACGATCCCAAGCTGCCCGTCGCGGAGATAACAGAGACCGATTCCCTGCCCGACCCGCTCGTGACCCCCTTCGAGCTGTTCGGCGGCAGGCTGTATCGCATGATAATTTACAAGACCCCGGAGGCAAATTACCTCTTCCTCGAGCTGCATCACATAATCTGCGACGGCACGAGCGAAGCGATACTGATAGAGGATATCAATTCCGCCTACGCGGGCAATGAGATCGAGACCGAAAAATACACGGGCTTCGAGGCCGTGCTCGATGAAAAGAAGGCCCGTGAAAGCGAAAAATACGAAAAGGCCGCGGCCTATCACCGCGATATGCTGGAGGGCGTGGATCACGACTTCCTGCCGCCCAAGGACGTGCGCGGCGAAAAGCCCGCCACAGGCAGCGTCACCCTCGTATCCGGGCTCGATATGGGCAGGATAAAGGAATTCTGCCGCATTAACAAGTTCACCGTCAACGCATTCTTCAACGCGGCGTTCGGTCTGCTGATATCGAAGTACAATTTCAAAAACGAGGCGCTTTACGTCACCATTTACAACGGCAGGAACGATTCCCGCCTCGCGCGCTCCGTCACCATGCTCGTCAAGACGCTGCCCGTGCATACAGAGATAGACGGCGGCAAGCCCGTTAAGGAGTTCATCTCCGCCGTCGGCGAGCAGATAATGAACAGCATGGCCAACGACGTGTTCTCGTTTGCGGAGATCTCCCGGGCGTACGAGATACCCATGGACATCATGTTCGTGTATCAGGGCGAGAGCTTCACGTTCGATTCCGTTGGCGGCGAGCCCGCCGAGAGCATACCGCTCGCCCTGAGCGACACCAAGGCGCCCATCTCCTTCTACATATTCGAGAAGGGCGGCAAGGCGGAGTTCCAGTTCGAGTACCGCAGCGATATGTATTCCGAGCGCTTCATGCGGGCCTTCTCCGAATACTTTGAAAAGGCGGCGGCGGAGCTCATGACCCGCGAGCTCATAAAGGAGGTCAGCATACTGACGGAGAGCACGAAGGAGCGCATCTCCGGCTTCAACGCGACCGAGGGCCCCGTTCCGGAGACCACCGTCAACAGGATATTCGAGGCGGAGGCCGCCCGTCATCCCGACCGCACCGCAGTCATAGCCATGGGCGAGCGTCTCACCTACCGCGAGCTCAACGAGCACTCGAACCGCATAGCGCACGCGCTCATGCGCGAGGGAGTGAAGCCCGACGACATGGTGGGCCTGATGGTCCCCAGGATAGTTTACGCCTACGCGGGGCGCGAGGGCATTTTGAAATCCGGCGGCGCTTTCCTGATGCTGGCGCCGGATTATCCGGACGACCGCGTGCAGTACATAATAGAGAATTCCGAAGCGAAGCTGGTAGTTACCATGAGCGATATCGCCAAAGAGCGCGCGGAGCTCTTCGAAAGATGCGGGCTCAAGGTGCTCGTTATCGAGGAGCTCATAAAGAGCGGCGAGACGGAGAACCCGGATCCCGCGGTCGCTCCGCATAACATCGCCTACTGCCTCTATACCTCCGGCTCCACCGGAAAGCCCAAGGGCGTCATGATAGAGCACCACTCGCTCGTCAATTTCGTCACCGACAACCCCTGTAACCTCTATGCCTCCGGGCATTTGAAGGACTCGAACGTGACCCTGAGCTTCGCGGCGCTCACGTTCGACGTATCCGTTTTCGAGCACACTACGGGCCTTTACGGCGGCAAGACGGTCGTCATCGCCACCGAGGAGGAGATACACAATCCGAATCTTATGGCGAAGCTCATAATCGAGAACGGAGTCGAAGCCGCGTTCTTCTCCCCCTCCTACGCCAGCAACCTCCTCGATTTCCCGGAGGCTGTGGAGGCGCTGCGCGGCATGAAGTCGCTGATACTGGGCGGCGAGGCGCTGCCCGCTCCCCTTTACAGGAGGATGCGCGCGCTTGGGATCAACGCCGAGATCTACAACGGCTACGGTCCCACGGAGACCACCATATTCATCACCGTCGATCACGTCACCGACGACAATATCACGATCGGCGGCCCCGTTGGCAACACCAAGCTCGCCATATTCGATAAATTCGACAACGAGCTGCCGCCTTACGTTCCCGGCGAGCTCATACTCTGCGGAAACAACGTGGGCCGCGGGTACGTCAAGCTCGACAAGATGAATGCGGAGAAGTACATCTCCTTCGAGGGCCTGCCCGCTTACCGCAGCGGCGACCTTTCAAGGTGGAGCCCCGAGGGAAAGATAATGTTCATGGGCCGTATGGACAATCAGGTGAAGCTCAGGGGCCTCAGGATAGAGCTCGACGAGATAGAGAACGTGATGAATACCTATCCCGGCATGCTCCGCAGTCTCGTGCTCGTCAAGGAGACCGAGCGTGAGGGACAGTTCCTCTGCGCCTACTTCACCGCGGAGGACAAGGTCGACATTCAGGCGCTCAAGGCGCATATCGGCAAGAGCCTTGCCAAATACATGATCCCCTCCGTCTATATGCAGCTCGATTCCATACCCATGAACAAGAACGGCAAGATAGACAAGAAGGCGCTGCCCGAGCCCGTTGCCGAAGGCGTGAAGCGCGAGATAAAGCGCCCGGCAAACGAGCTGGAGAGCAAGATAGTCGGCATATTCGCCAAGGCTTTGGGCCATAAGGAGATGAGCACGGACGACGATTTCTTCGAGAACGGCGGCACCTCGCTTTCCGCCTCGAAGGTCGCCATGCTCGCGCTTTCCATGAATCTGCCGATAGCCTATAAGGACGTATTCGAATACCCGACCGCCGAGGCCATGGCAAAGCATATCGGAGTGCAGGATGAAGCTCCCGCTCCCGAGATCAAGCACGAGGCTCCCCGCGAGACGCACGAGAACTCGCTTCGCTTCAACACGGCCGAAAACGTTGACGAGATAAGCGAGGCCCGGCCCTTCGGGCGCGTGCTGCTCGCCGGCGCCACGGGTTTCCTGGGCTCGCACGTATTCAAAAAGCTCCTGGAGCGCGGAGTGCCCGTCGTCGCCCTCTGCCGCTCGGGCGAGCTCGATCCCGATACGAGGCTGCGCGCGATGATGGCCTACTACTTCGATTCCCCGCTGGACGACGAGATATCGAGGCTTGTCAAGACCTGCGACGCGGACATCACCTCCGAGGGGCTCGATGAGCTGCTGAAGGACGAGCGCATAGACACCATTATAAACTGCGCCGCGTGCGTCAAGCATTTCGCCAAGGACGATATAATCGAAAGGATCAACGTCGGAGGCGTTATAAACCTCATAGAGCTCGCCAAGGCGAAGAACGCGCGCTTTATCCAGATCTCCACCCTCTCCGTGGCCGGCGAGGACGTGGACAACGCGATAGATCCCTCGTTCAGGCTTCCCGAGAATATGCTCGACTTCGGTCAGGACATCTCCAACAAGTACGTACACTCCAAGTACATGGCGGAAAAGGCCGTGCTGGAGGCGATAGACGAAGGGCTCGACGCCAAGATAATCCGCGTGGGCAACCTGATGGGCAGGCAGTCGGACGGCGAATTCCAGATCAACTCCGTCACCAACAGCTTCATAAGGAGCCTCAAGGCTTACCGCGTGCTGGGCTGCTTCCCCGTCTCCTCCTGCGATCAGACGGTGGACTTCTCCCCCATCGACGAGGTGGCGGAGACCATAATGCGCCTCTCGCTCACGGATAAGCGCTTCACCCTCTTCCACTGCGCCAACGCGCACGAGGTGCAGATGGGCGACGTTATAGTGGCCATGAACAATATGGGCTTCAAGATCGACATCGTGCACGATCCCGCGTTTACCGAAAAGCTCAACGAAGCTATCGCGGACGAGAGCCGCAGCATGCTCGTTTCGGGTCTTCTGACCTATTCCTCGAGCGACAACCGTCTGCGCAGGTACGTGAAGACCGATAACTCGTTCAGTATCAAGGCGCTTTACCGTCTGGGCTACAAATGGCCTATCACCGACGAAGCTTATCTCGACCGCGTTATAGAGTCGCTGGATTCTCTGGGATTCTTCGACCGTGACGATATCTAATGCAAATAAACGAAAGGATATAAAATGAAAATGGAAAAGAACAAGCTCAATGAAGTCTTCGTATCCGCAAACGAGGATATGGAGGAATACGCCTCCGAGCAGGACGAGCATATGGAATGCGAAGCGGCCTGCGGATGTGCGGCTCCCGCAGAGCCGGAGACCACCGTCACCGTCAGCGAGGAGCTTGCGGTCATAGCCCCCGTCGGCAGGCTCGACACCGTCACCAGCGCGGAGCTTAAGGAGCTGATCGCGGGTCACGATATCTCCGGCCGGGATATAGAGTTCGATTTTGCGAACGTCGATTACATCTCCTCCGCGGGCCTCAGGCTGCTCGTCTCTCTGCAGAAGCAGGCCAAGGCCGGCGGACACAGCATGGTGCTCAGGAACACCAATGCGGTCGTGAACGAGGTGCTCCGCGTTTCGGGCTTTAACAAAGCCTTCACCGTGTTATGAGGTTCGGCATACAAAAAAAGCTCCTGCTGCTTATAGTGCTGCTTTCGCTCGCGCTGATAATCGCTTCGGTGTTCATTTCGTCGCAGCTTTACGCCGCTTCGCTGGAGCGGAACACCCGCGAGACCTGCAGCGAGTCCGCGCTGTCGCTCGTGGACAATATCGAGGCCCTGCACGAGGATTTCCTTTCAAATTACAAGCGAAAGATAGAAAAGGTGTATCTTGAGAACCGCGAGGAGCTCGAGCTTGTCTCCGCGGAGGGCTTCGAAAGCTACGACAAGCGCGAGGAGTATTACAACGCGCTGACCGCAGACATTTTCCCGCCCAAGAACGGTTTCGGCCTCTCGTACGAGATGGCCGTGTTCAACGGGGAATACCAGAGGCTGCGCGACGATATGGATATCCTCTCGTACGCCGGAGGCCTCGATCTCTCATCGCTGTTCTTTTTCGATGCGGAGCACGGCAACATTGTCTATCTCATCGACCGTCAGCCCGAGGGCTCGGCGCTCTACAATTTCCCAGCGAGCGTGGTGAAGCCCGCGGATAAGAGGCTCGCGGAGGCTCTGGAGAGCCCGAACGGCGGGGATATCGTCTCCGACGAGCTGTGCACCTCCGTCAAGCCCGTTTCGGGCGTTTCCGGCGACATATTCGTCATGTTCGCAAAGAAGACCGCGGATATTAAGGAGGGCGTGAAGCTGTTCTCGCTCTACACGTTCGGCATACTGCTCGGCGCGACGCTCGTCATAGGGCTCGTTATGCTGCTTTTTGCAAAGAAGCTGATAGTCGATAACATCAAAAAGCTCTCCGCCGCTTCCGAAAGGTTCACCTCGCAGATAGGCGGCGGCGCACCGAAGAAGGTCTCCGCTTCCATCATCTCAAAGGACGAGATCGGCGATCTTTCCGATAAATTCGATCTGATGCAGGATTCCATGCTCGGCTATATCGGCCGCCTTGCGGAGAAGACCTCCAAGGAGGAGAAGATGAAAGCGGAGCTGGCGCTTGCGGCGCGGATACAGTCCGAGTCGCTGCCCAAGGGCGGCTTGAAGAAGGGCGTTTACGAGCTTACCAGCTTCCTGAAGCCCGCCAAGGAGGTCGGCGGCGACCTTTACGACTACTTCATGCTGGACGATAAGCGGATGTTCTTCTGCCTTGCCGACGTCTCCGGCAAGGGCGTGCCCGCCTCGCTGTTCATGATGCGCGCGAAGGAGCTGATAAGGGCGCACGTCACAGCCGACGCGACGCTCGCCGAGTTCGCGTACAGGCTGAACAACGATCTCTGCACCGGAAACGAGGAGAGCATATTCATCACGGCCTTCTTCGGCGTGCTCGACGTCTCCGACGGCAGGCTCGCATACCTCCGCGCCGGGCACGAGCAGCCCATGCTGCGCCGCGGCGGGAACGTGACGAGGCTCGGCGACGAATCGAATTTCGTGCTTGGCATATTCGAGGACGCGGAATACGCCGCAGACGAGGTCGTTCTGCAGCCCGGCGACGTGCTGCTCATGTTCACCGACGGCCTGAACGAGGGCATAAACGAGCAGAATGAGGCCTTCGGATACGACCGCATCGACTCTACCTTGAGGAGCGCCTCGGGCGATATCAATGCCGCTATGTACGAAGCGCTCTGCGGATTCTGCGGCGGAGCGGAGCAGTTCGACGACGTCACCATGCTGACTTTGACCGTGAGCGAAGCCAAAAGGATAGAGCTCGACGATCCAAGCTTTGAGGATATCTCCGCCGTGACGGACGCTGTTTTGGCGGAGCTCGGCGATTTTAACAAGGACCGCGTCTCAGAGGTCGGCATAATCATAGACGAGGTCATGAACAACCAGATAAGCTATGCCTTCGGCGATACGGAGCGCCCGCATATCTCCGTTACGCTTGAAAAGGACGGTGACCGGGCGGCGCTCACGTTCGAGGATAACGGCGCGGCGTTCGACCCGCTTTCCGACGTGACCGAGGAAAGGCTCGAGGAATCGGACGGAGGCTATGGTCTTGAGCTCGTCAAGGCCGTTTCAAACGCCCTCCGTTACGAGCGCAGGGACGGTGCGAACCGCCTCACGGTCGTTAAAAACATGTGTCCCTGATACGGTCAGGAACGCCCGGCTTTTATCGGATCCATAAATAATGATCCCCCGGCAGAGCCGGGGGTCAGACCACGGACAAAGCCCGCGATTTTGCGGGCTTTGTTGCATATATCAGTTGTTGAAAGACGGTCAAGAGCTTTTCAATGACAGGAGCCCCCAGCCTGTGGAGGACAGTCGCTATCTTTTTCATGTTCTGAACAGCAGCGGTAAGCAGGCATTGCTCTTCGACTTTGGCAAGCCCCCGCATGCGGCAGTATCTTTGTCCATGAAGTTCTTTGGATTCAGCAAAGCTGCGTTCGATAGTCTCTTTCCTTCGGCTGTAGATCTTCTTGCCGATATCGGAATGGGTGAATTCATATGCTTCATCCTTGAAGTCCTCCCATATGTGACGTCTCAGACTCTTAGTAGTTTGCTTCGCTGTAAGGCATTCTTCCCGTCTTGGGCAGGCCGTGCATCTTCCGTTTTTGCACTTGTATTCCCTGTAGCCGTTCCTGTCAGTCGTTACATATTCGAGGTAGTTCCTTTCGGGACATATGTATACGTCCCAATCCTTCAAGTAAACGAATTTGTATTTCCCGTACTTCCCCTTCTGCTGACAGCCTCTTCGATATCCCATTGCCGCATCCAGTCCCATATCATGAAGATATTTGCATATCGGAGAGGTATTGTACCCTGCATCAAGTCCTACAGCGAATGGTCGGAATCCGAATTTGTTTATCTGATACCTCAATCTCTCAAGATAGGGCTTTACGTCGTTTACATTACCCGGGGTTACATACGTATCTGTGATTATGTTGTAATTAGAATCAACCGTTCTGTGGTCAAGATAGAAGAAGCCCAATGGTTTACCGTCCCTATGCATGTATCCGCTTTCCGGATCGGTAGTTGACTGTTTTATCTTCTTTGTTTCCCCTGTCCCGCCTGTATCTCCTTTGTCGTCGTCGAAATAGTCTTCGTTATCATCATCGTCGGGCTTTACGGGCTCGTCCTTTTCAAACTTCAGCGGCTTCTTTCCATGTGCAGCCCTATCCTCATTTATCGCTTTATTCAGATCTTTTATATAGTCCTGTGATTCCTTCTCCACTTCCGCTTCCGTGTACTTGTTCTTATTCGCGCTTGCTTTAAGATGCGTGCTGTCCGTGTAAAGTATCTTGCCGTCAACAAGCCCGTGGGCTATCGCCTGCCTCAGTATCTCATCGAATATCCTTCTCGGGATATCCGTCCCATTGAATCGCCTTACCCTGTTCTGCCAGATAACGCTTGCGTCGGGGATCTTGTCGGTAATGCCATATCCCAGGAACCAACGGTAAGCCATATTGACCTTTACTTCCTCAACGAGCCTTGTCTCGCTCCTGATACCGTAAAGATACCCAATGAACAGCATCTTGAACATTATCACAGGCTCTATTGCCGGTCTGCCGTTATCCAAGCAGTAATACGGCCTGCACATATCGTTAATGAAAGAGAAATCTATGTACTTGTCTATCTTCCTCAGCAGATGATCCGCAGGTACGAGATCTTCTATGTTCACAAGCTCCAGCCTGCCTTGATTCGTATCCTTTTCTCTCAGCATTTTTCCTTTATTCCCTTAACTTTTTCCTGCTTCTAATTATACCACATCACGACCCTTTTTTCCAGCTCTTTACACAAAAAATGACCGCTGACAGAGGTTTGTCAGCGGTCTGTCCCCCGGCAGAGCCGGGGGTATTTCATTTTCGGGCATAGCCCTCATAATACTGGCGGCCCACACGTGGGCATAGTGTGTCTGTCGACACGCAAAGGATTACTTATTACCCGTAAACGGGTCTCTCAGGTCAAACATACTTAGTCGGTATTCCTTTTGGCATATAAAACCACCCCACTTGTCAGCATTATACCACATGTCTAACAAATGGGGTGCAGTTCAAATCTGCAAGCTGCTTTTATTTTATCTATAGGGTGCCCCGCATATTGTCACGACTAATTTGGACTCTTAAACGGTGCAGTTTCTGTCTAGCAGCACTACGATAATCTTTTATTAAAAGCTCATAATCAGCTTTTCATCAAGCCTTTTGAGGATCTCGCACGCTAGCTTTACTGCGTTGTCAAAATCCGCATAGGCCGAAATTCCATAATGCGTATGAGCATAGCGAACCGGAACACCAATCACGATCACGGGTACGGCTTTCTCGGTCAGATGGATTGCAGCGCCATTTGTCGAGCCAGCACTCCGAACGGCATCCTGCACCGGTATGCCGAGTTCTTCCGCCAAGCCAAGCGCGTATCTTTGGTAGCGTGGATTTGTTATCATTCTGGCATCAATGTGACGCAGCATCGGACCATGCTTAATAGCAGTCTGGACCATATACGGTTCAACACAAGTATCATCCGCCGGGCAGCCTTCAAAGACGATTGCAACATCCGGTTTGATAACCTGTGATGTCACGGTTGCGCCGCGCACACCAACTTCTTCCTGCGCAGCACAGGCACCGACGATATCAACATTCAGTTCCTGACCCGCCAACGTATGCATCGTCTTTAGAATGGCCGCGCAGCCCAGACGGCAGTCAAAACTCTTACCGACCATCAGATCCGTTGTTTCTGAGTACGAGAAGGTGACATCAGGAACAACAGGCTCTCCGATTCTCACGCCGAATTTTTCAATAGCTTCTTCTCTGGAAACCGCACCAACATCTACCGTAATATCTTTCATCTCCAGTGGAGCCTTACGCTCCTGCTCGGTCATAAAATGAGGCGGCTTGCTAGCGGTAAGACCCGGGATATATTCTCCAAATTTGTTACGAACCCAGACCTTATGTGCCGGAATGTTGTTGTTGACCCAACCACCGATCTGAATAATACGGAGTGTTCCGTTCGGACAGATGGCCTGTACCATGAATCCGACCTCGTCGCTATGGGCGTCAAGCTGAACAACAGGACGCTTACCGTTGTTTTCTTTTCGACGAATATAGAGATTGCGCATATGATCTTCTGTGATCTCGCCAAGTCCTTCTGCATAGGGTCGGATCACTGCCACTACTTCATCTTCGAAGCCGGACGTACCATTTGCGTTCGAGATTGCTGCAATCATTTCCAGCGTCGTTTTTTTATCCATTGTAATACCTCTTTACGAAAGCTTGACTTTCTTGAATTCTTCCATAAAGTCAACGATATAGTTCGCCGTGGTCTCAAGCATTTCCTTTCCCCATTCTTCCGTAGCGGTGCTGGGATGATCGGGCCCAATCCAGCCGCTGTCGGTGACGTGCGGGGTGTTGCGGAGAATCTCAACCGAAACGCCCTTATACTCGACGGAGCGGAAGCCGGTCGTCTTCAGGTTTTCCGTCAGGTGCTTGAACTGCAGTTCGCCGCCGATTTCGCTCTTGTCGACCAGAGACGGATCGATGCCAAGAATTGCAGCCGTTTCTTCGCCGCCGCCGTGACCGCCCTTCCATGCGGGGTTCATATCCCACGCCATCAGCCACCAGTTGAGCATCGCAACCAGGCAGCCCTTATCCTCAAATTCCAGTCCCAAGCGCTCAATCATCTTCATATTGCCACCGTGACCATTGAGGAAGACAAATTTTCTTGCGCCGTGACGGTACAGGCTCAGGAAAATCTGACGGCAGAACTGATAGAGAACCTCGTTGTCAATGTCAATCGTTCCGGGGTACGGGGCCAGACACTGGCAGGCGCCGTAGGGGATGGTCGGAGCAATCAGAACGTCGCTCTTCTGCTCGATCTTTTCCAGCAGAAAATCCGGAATCAGGGTATCGGTTCCAAGCGGCATGTGACGACCATGGCACTCAATGCTGCCGATGGAGATGAGCACCATATCGTTCTTCTCAAAGTATTCCTGTGCCTTCGGCCAGGTCAGATTTGCAAGTCTCATATTTTTTACTTCCTTTTTATACACAATTTTGAGCAGAAAAGCGAGCTATCCGGAGGTCGGATAGCCCGCCACCCGTCAATTACTGGGCAACCTTAACCTGATTCAGATTATGGTAGCCGTTGGAATCCATTACAAAGCCTTCCACTTTCTTGTTGGCGCCAACGTTGATGGCGCTGTAAAACACGGGGATATTGTTGTTGATCTCAGCCAGCATAATGGCGATGTCTTTGTACAGATCTTTACGTGTGGACTCGTCTGTGTTGGAACGAGCTTCTTCAATCAGAGCGTCAAGATCCGGATCCGCGATGAAACTGCGGTTGCCAGCAGCACCCTGCTGCGTCGAATGCTCAAGGGAGTAGTAGGTGTAGTCTGCGTCTCCGCTGGAAGTCGTCCAT
>JAILRE010000013.1 GCA_024698505.1 Clostridiales bacterium
TTCCTCCCTCCCGGGGGAAAGCGTCCATTGCGTCTTAAAAAGGACGGTAAGAGCATGACCGAGGACGATATAGAGGAAATGCTTTGGGACAGCTTCGAGAGGCAGACGGACGTCCTCGTCATACCGAGAGCGGAAAAGCCACCTGTTCCGTACTATAAGGATATGGGCCTCAGCGCGCTCGTGCTTTCGTGGATGTACGTGCTGGGCATTATCGGCAAGGGCAAAAAGGTCGTGTACCGGGTGAACCGCGAAGAGGTCCGAAAGCTCAAGCGATACATACGTCAGCACGATCTTCTCGAAAAGAACGGGATCGACTACGAAGATCAGCTTGACGCACACGCGGCAATGCGCAGTAAAGAATACAGCGAGCTGGAAGCAAGGCGCGATGCGCTCCGAAAGGAACAGCGCAGGACGAAGGAACCCATCCCCGAGATCGCCGAGCTGACAGCGCAGCTGCGCTTCATCCGGCGGGAGCTTCGCATATGCGAGGATATCAAGGCCGATATACCGAAGATGAGGGCGGCGTTTGAGGACGTGCCTATGATCGACGGTAAGCCGATGTATTATGAAGAAGAACGATAACACAATTTCACCGGGAGCGTCCGAAAGGGCGCTCCTCTCTTTTATCAAAAAAACGAAAGGAAACAAATATGCAAAACACAAACAATGCGCCGGTCATGATACCGGCAAACAATATCCGTCCCTTTATGGGACATCCTTACAAGGTGCTCGATAACGACGAGATGAGCGCTCTTGTAGAAAGCATCGGTGAGCATGGGATTATGTCCCCGCTCATCGTAAGACCCATTGAAGGCCGTCCGAATGAATACGAATTGATCTCCGGTCATCGCCGTCTGCATGCGGCGAAGCTTGCGGGGCTGACAGAGCTTCCGGCAGTTATCAAAGCGGTCACCCGCGATGAAGCGACGATCATGCTTGTCGACAGCAACCTGCACAGGGAACGTCTGCTCCCGAGCGAGAAGGCGTTTGCGTATAAGTTGAAGCTGGAGGCGATTTCACGACAAGGGAAACGGACAGATTTAACTTACGACCAACTTGGTCCGAAGTTAGGCGATGGAACTTCTACACAACTTGTGGAGAAGCTGCTTTCAGTCGAAAAGGTTGGCGCGGAATCCAATGAAAGCAGAGAAACCGTTCGCCGCTACATCCGTCTGACGCACCTCATCCCGCCGCTCCTTCGCATGGTGGACGAGGAGCGCATAGCGTTCACTCCTGCGGTGGAGCTTTCCTACCTTTCTCAGGAGGAACAGGAAATGCTCTTTACCGAGATCGGCGTAACGCTCGCGACGCCCTCGCTTTCGCAGGCATGCCGTTTGAAGAGGCTCAGCGGCGAGGGAAAGCTCAATGAGGACATGATCGCTGCGATCATGGCGGAGGAAAAGCCCAATCAGCGTGAGAAAGTCAGCATCCCCATGAGCAGCATCGGCAAGTATCTGCCCGACGCCGAACCCAAGCGTGTGCAGGAATTCATAATCAAGGCCTGCGCTTTCTACAAGAAACATCTGCAAAGGATCAGAGAGGAAGAAAGATAGATATGCCCGAAAACGAAGAAACGAAGATAGAGTATGAAGAAAACCTGCTTGAGGAATTCGCCAAGGCCATTGCGCCGGATATCAAGGCTTTCTTTCAAAGCGACGAAGGGAGGCTGTGGTATGAGGAATGGCTCCGCGATCATCCGGAATATCAAAAATGATCCCCGCACATTCGACTATGCCGCGGGTGTCTGTTATCATTACGGCAAAGCGAGAGAAAGGAGACGCGTATGAATATAGTCATCTACGCCCGCTTTTCGAGCTACAGCCAGACGGAGCAGTCGATAGAAGGTCAGCTCAAGGTCTGTTACGAGTATGCAGAGGCCAACAGCTATACCGTCATCGGCGAGTATATCGACCGCGCAGTTTCGGGCACCACCGACAACCGTGCCGAATTCCAGCGTATGATCGCCGATTCGGAGAGGCATATGTTTGAGGCGATACTCGTCTATCAGCTCGACCGTTTCGCCAGGAATCGTTATGACAGTGCCATCAACAAGGCAAAGCTGAAGAAAAACGGAGTGCGCGTTATATCGGCTAAGGAGAACATTGCCGACGATCCCTCCGGAATACTCGTTGAAGGCGTGTTGGAGAGCATGGCGGAGTACTACTCCGCCGAGCTCTCGCTCAAGATCCGAAGGGGTATGGGCATTAACGCGCAGAAATGCATCTCCAACGGATCAAACCCCGGGCTGGGCTTCAAGGTCAATCCCGATAAGACCTTCCGCGTCGATGAGGAGGAAGCTGCGATCGTCCGTGAGATATTCGAGCGATACGCTCAAGGCCAGACAAAGGCCGAGATAATAAAGGACCTGCAGAGGCGCAAGGTCAAGACCTCTCTCGGGAAGGATTTTACCTATAACAGCCTCAGCAAGATGCTCCGTAATAAACGTTACATAGGCATCTACGTCTATGACGGCAAGGAAACTCCGGGCGGTATGCCTCGGATACTGGACGACGATCTATTTGAAAGGGTACAGGTCATGCTTGATAAAAATCTGCATGTTCCCGCACGCAAGCGGGGCGAAGGTGAGTATTTGCTCACAACAAAACTATTCTGCGGTCACTGTAGGGAAATGATGACGGGTTACGGCGGCACGAGCCATTCAGGTGAATACTATCCATATTACGTTTGCAAGAAAGCCCGCCATGGGAAATGCGATAAGAAGGTCATCGGCAAGCAGAAGATAGAGGACAGAGTGATCGACGCGTGCCTCGGTCTTCTGACGGATGACAATATCGCGTTCATCGCAAAGCGAGTCGCCGAGGAATGCGGGAGGGATCCCGACAGTCTTACGGTAAAATCCCTGCGCAAGGCGATACGCGAAGCAGAAACAGCGATCGACAACCTTTGGAGGATGATCGAAACCGGTCAATCGGTCGATATGCTCACCGAGCGTCTTGAGCAGCGGAAAGCCGAAAAAGCGGAGCTTGAAAAACAGCTTACCACAGAGCTCAACCGAAAGGTGTACCTCTCGGAGCCGCAGGTCATGGCTTACCTTGATTACATCCGCACCATGCCTCTGCTGGATCTTGAAAAGCGCCGGGCGATAATCAACATTTTCGTTCATGCCGTTTACCTGTACGACGATCATTTCACACTGATCGTGAATGCAAGCACCTCTCCGCAGAGGGAAAAGGATATCCCTCTTGACGATATCGAAAAAGCCTTTGAAAACAGCCCAGAGGCTGACTGCGGCACATGTTCAGCGATAAACGACACTGTTCCACCACACAAAAAAACACAGGCACCGCCTGTGTTTTTTTGTGTCATGAAGCAACTGTCGTACTCCTCGGGAATTTGCGTTTGCAAATTCCCAAAAGCGCTGCGGAAAGCAAGAGGGATAGATTCCAAGCAGCTCGCAGCGCGAGGAGTTACGACTCTCCTCGCCTGGGATTATTTGTGTAAATAAGCAGCGAGAGGAGACTCTCCTCGCCACCCCAACGGACTTGCTTTTGCAAGCCCTTCTTCTTTATTATTCGTCTTCGGCAAGCGAGATTGCGCTCGGCTCAGATCGGGCGGCTCTTTTCCCTTCTCCGCGATTGAAAAACCGGCGGGAATATGGTAAAATTATACTCATTACAAGGAGCTTAAGGGCTGACGAACAATAGCATGATTGCCGTAATGCACAGCGGTAGTACGTTTGGACGAAAACAAGTCAAAGAAAGTTCTGCGAAGCAGATGCCGATATTTCGGATGAATCTTTGTTTTTTTGTCCTGAAAAGGAGATGGGATGAGCTTCCTCGATTTTATCAACAGACTTCCGACTTCGAACGAGTTATACGGCGGTTTCGGTGAGTTGCTTGGGGAGATCCACTCCAAGATATTTACCGATACCCTTGTTTTGCGTGATATTCTGATTGAAGGCGAAAACGGCTACACCTCGCAGATTGACCTTATTCTGATCGGCACCAAGGGATTGTACGTCGTTGAAATGAAGATGTATCCCGACGCCAAGATCTACGGCGACGGCAAAAAAACAAATTGGTACTATTACAAGGCAGGCAAAAAGTACGAGATCTACAGCCCGCTTATGCAGAACAGAAAGCACATCCGGTACCTTAAATCGATGCTTTCGGAAAAGTTTGGCGAATTGCCCTATTTCTCGATACTTACCATAGTCTGTGCCGATTTCAATGTACAGAACATCAACACCGACGGAGTGATCGACACGGGAATAGCAAGCTCGCTTCCCGCTATGAAAAAGGTGATGGGACTTTTGGCCGACGGAAAACCGGATGTATTGGACGAGGGAATGCAGCACCGGATATTCGACTATATCAAGGCTAATCAAATCAAGGGGAACGAAGCCCGTTATCAGCATAAACACGAGGTCGCCGATTATCAAAGGCAGCTTCGCGAAAAGCAGGACACTCTTATCTGCCCTAAGTGCGGCGGGAAGTTAGTTCTGCGCAGCAGCAAGTACGGCGAGTTCTTTGGCTGTTCTAATTATCCCAAATGCAGGTACGTTAGAAAAAGCTCCCCGCAGAAGCAGACGGATTGAAACTCCGTGGAAATGACAGGAAACTCATGTTACGTCTCGTAATCGGCATGCTGGCGCACGTTGACGCCGGCAAAACGACCTTGTCCGAGGCGCTGCTCTACAAGAGCGGCGCTTTAAGGCGCATGGGTCGGGTCGATCACAGGGACGCCTTTTTGGATACGCACGAGATCGAAAAGGAACGCGGCATAACGATATTCTCCAAGCAGGCGCAGATGGAGCTGCCCGGGCGCATCGTCACACTTATGGACACCCCGGGCCACGTGGATTTCTCCGCGGAGGCGGAGCGCGCGCTCACGATACTCGATTACGCGATACTCGTCGTCAGCGGGTCGGAGGGCGTGCAGACGCACACGCTCCTTCTGTGGCAGCTTTTGAAGAAGCACCGCGTGCCGACTTTCGTATTCGTCAACAAGACCGATCTGCCTTGCCCCTCGAAGGAGGCGCTTATTTCGAGCCTCAGGGCCCGTCTTGACGGGGGCTTTGTCGATTTCACGGCCGATACTTCGGCAAGGGACGAGGATATCGCCGCCTGCTCGGAGAGCCTGATGGACGAATTCCTCGAATCCGGCGGCCTTTTGGAGGAGCATATCGCCTCCGCGATACGCCTGAGGCAGGTGTTCCCGGTGTATTTCGGCTCCGCGCTGAAGCTCGCGGGGATCGACGAGTTCATCTCCGGCCTCGCGCGGTTAACGATAATGCGCGAATACCCCAAGGATTTCGGCGCCAGAGTTTATAAGGTGACCCATTCCGAGGGGACGCGCCTCACTTTCATGAAGATAACGGGCGGCAGCCTGAGGGCCAAACAGCTCCTGACGAACCTCTCCGCCACCGTCGATCCCGACGAGGTATGGCAGGAGAAGGCCGACCAGATAAGGCTCTATTCCGGTTCGCGGTACACGCAGCTGCAGGAGGCGCTTCCGGGAACGGTATGCGCCGTGACGGGCCTGACGAAGACCTACGCGGGCGAGGGCCTCGGCGCGGAGGCGGGGGAGATCGGCTCCGTTCTTTCTCCCGTGCTCTCCTATTCGCTCGAATTCCCCGAGGGGACGGATCTTTTCGACGCCTACCGCCGCATATCCCCGCTCATGGAGGAGGATCCCGCCCTCGGCATAGTCTGGGACGAACAGCACGGCAGCATCCATGCCCAGCTCATGGGCGAGGTGCAGTGTGAGGTCCTGAAAAAACTGATAAAGGAGCGCTTCGGGCTGGACGTTTCGTTCGGCGTCGGGGCGGTCATGTATAAGGAGACCGTCTCATCGGGAGCTGACGGCATAGGGCATTTCGAGCCGCTGAGGCATTACGCCCACGTGGAGCTGAGGATAGAGCCCGCGCCCGCGGGGAGCGGCCTTTCGTTCGCCTCCGAGGTGCCGCAGAACGAGCTTGCGGGCAGCTGGCAGAGGCTGATAATGACGCATCTTGCCGAGAAGAGGCATAAGGGCGTGCTCACGGGCTCGCCCCTGACGGACGTCCGCATCGTGCTGACGGGCGGCAAGGCGCATCTCAAGCATACGGAGGGCGGCGATTTCAGAAAGGCCACCTACCGCGCCGTAAGGAACGCGCTCATGTTCTCAAGATCCGTACTTCTCGAGCCCTATTACAGCTTCACGCTCGAGCTGCCGACGGAGAATATCGGCCGCGCAATGAACGATATAAGGCGCATGGAGGGCGAATTCGCGGCTCCCCAAACGAACGGAGATACCGCGCTGCTCACGGGAGAGGCGCCTGTCTCGTCCATGCGCGATTACGGAAAGACCGTCGCCGCATACACCCACGGGCGTGGCGTTCTGCAGCTTGCCCCTGCGGATTACAGGCCCTGTCACAACGCCGAGGAGGTCATACGCGAGATCGGCTACGATCCCGAGGCGGATATAAGGAACACGCCCGATTCCGTGTTCTGCGCGGCGGGAGCGGGCTTCACCGTAAAGTGGTACGAGGTCGCCGATTACATGAAGAGGCACAGCGCGGAGCCGGGCGCAAAAATGCCGGCCAAAAAGCCCGTCCTCAAAAACGAGGACGACGAGCTTATGGCGATATTCGAAAGGACCTACGGCAAGGTGGGGGAGACCCGCCTCATGCCGACGAGGAAGCAGGAGCCAAAGCCCGAGGACGAGCCGCGCGAGGCGGGCGAGGAATACCTGCTCATAGACGGCTACAACGTGATATTCTCATGGGACAGCCTCAGGAGCATCGCGGAGGAGAGCATAGACCTTGCAAGGGAGACGCTCATCCGCATGATGATCAATTATCAGGGCGTCCGCCGCACGAACCTGATACTCGTATTCGACGCCTACAAGGTCACGGGAGGCGCGGAAAAGGTCGATAAGGTCGGGGATATCTACATAGTCTACACGAGGGAGAGCGAGCTTGCTGACGTATTCATAGAGCGCGCCGTGCAGAAGCTCTCCAAAACGAAAAGGAATATAAGAGTCGTCACGTCCGACGGCATGGAACAGCTCATCGTAATGAGCAGGGGCGCGCTCCGCGTGCCCGCGCCCGCCTTCGAAAAGGAGGTCGGGCTTGCCGACGAGAGGCTGAAGGACATCATGAAAAAGCTTGAAACGGAAGGGAAAACGGTACTGCATCTATGGCAGAGGATGATAGGCGACAGCTGATAAAAAGATTCGAGGAGCTTGCCGAAAGGGCCGAGAAGACGGGCGTCCCGCAGGAGACGAAATTCCTCAACGTGGCGGAACAGTCCGATCTTCTGGGAGCGCATATCCCCGGCCCGTACTTCCTTGCGGGCGGGTACGACGGCGCGGAGAGGCGCGTCGCCGTTTTCGGCGCGTCAGAGGGGGAGGGGTACGAGCCCTCCGTCGTCTGCATCAGGATAGCGCCCGCCTCGAAGCGGTTTGCGGACGAGCTCACTCACAAGGATTTCCTCGGCTCGCTCATGGCACTCGGCATAACGCGCGAGGTGCTGGGCGACATAATCGTTACCGAAAACGAGGGGTATCTTTTCTGCCTCGCGCCGATAGCGGAGCACGTAATCGGAAACCTCGGCGAGGTCAAGCGCACGTCAGTCCGATGCTCCATAGCGGAGCCGCCCGAAAGCGCGGGCGGGGGCGGGGAGGAAAGATCCCTCACGGTCGCATCCGAAAGACTGGACGCGGTGATCGCCGCCGTTTGGAAGCTCCCGCGGGAGGAGGCGAAAGCCCTTGCCGAAAAGGGCCTCGTTTACGTCGATTCCCGTCTCGTGACGAAGGCCGGCTCCCAAATAGCGGAGGGGGCGGTCGTCTCCGTCAGGGGAAGGGGCAGGTTCCGATTCCACGGCGTCGAGCGCGAGACCAAAAAGGGCCGCCTCAGGGTGAGGGTAACGGTCTGCTGAAAAAATGAAATATTAATCTGCGATACGGGAAATACGGAACCGTTCGCAGTCCTTATCCGTTATATAGAAAGAGGGCGCGGTATAACGCGTCCGAAGGAGGTACTTATGAAACGCTTTATTTCGATCATCATCGCAGCGCTGCTCGTATTTTCGCTCGCGGCCTGCCGCAGAACGGAGCCCGTCGTGACCGATCCGACCGACACTCCCGCCGAATTTCTTGACAGAAAACCCACCCAGGCGCCCACCGAAGCTCCCACCGAGGCGCCCACGGAAGCGCCGACCGAAGCGCCCACGGAGGAGCCCGCATACGAGCGTCCCTCCTGCTCCTATTCGGAGTATCCGAGGGTGGACGGCTCCACGGCCAACATCCCCATGGCGCTCGCGCTGATACAGCTCATAACCGGCTGCTCCGAGAGCGAGGCCGAGAAGTCTATTCGATTCAGCACCACCGACTATTCGTACGACGCGCTCAACGAAGGAAAATGCGATATGCTCCTCGTCTACGAGCCGAGCATGCCCACCAAGCAGAAGCTCGATCCGGAGAACAGGTTCGATATGCGCCCCATCGGTCTTGACGCGCTCGTGTTCATAACCAATACGGACAACCCCGTCGATTCGCTCACCATCGAACAGATCCAAGGCATTTTCAGCGGCAGGATCAAGAACTGGAGCGAGGTCGGCGGCCTTGACGCGCCCATAAAGGCGTTCCAGCGTCCCGAGCTTTCCGGCAGCCAGACGCTCATGCTCAACCTCTGCATGAAGGAAGTTCCCATGGCGCCCGTCGATGTAGTCACCGTTTCCGATTCCATGGCCGACGTTATAGACGATATCGCCGCGTACGACAACAGCTCCAACGCCATAGGCTATTCCGTCTACTACTACGCCAAGAACATGTACAGCTATCCGAACCTCAAGTTCATCACGGTCGAGGGCGTGGTCCCCACCAACGAGACCATCAATTCGGGCGAATACCCCTTCATCAATCCGTTCTACGCAATACTCCCGAGGAACAGCGTCGATAAGACGGCGGAGGCCATAGTCAACTGGCTGCAGACCGCCGAGGGCCAGTATTTCGTCGCCAACTGCGGATACGTTCCCTACATGAAGGGGATCGCCGCCGGGGACTGATCCGGGAGGGAGCTTCATATGAAACGGACAGTTCTCATATTACTTTTGCTGTCGGCGCTGCTTTTTGCAGGCTGCCGCAGTGGGGAGCATTCGGCCCTTGCGACCGACGTCCCGACCGAAGCTCCCGCAGAGACCGCCGCGCTTAGCGAAACGCCCTCGCCCGAGCCTTATGAGGAGCCGACTCCCGAGCCGACGAGCGTTCCCGAACCCACCGCCGAACCCGAACCCACGGAGGTCCCCGATTTTCCGAAGCCGCCCGCGACAGGCAGACTGACGGACGGCCCCATCGCTCCCGAGGGGACGAAATACATAGTGCTCTCGGGCGAGAGCGATCATCGCTACGTGTTCGATGAAAACGGCGTTTTTCTCCGCGTGTTCTGCGCGACGGAGGAATGGGACAACAGCACAGGCGACGGCTTCTACGGCGAGGACGGCATAGCGTTCTCCTATATGCTGAAGAACGGCGCGCACATGCCGGACTTCAAGGTATTCGGAGACGTAGCTCTTCTCATCGAATTCTATTCCGATGACGGAGAGGACGGCGAGCACGACTTCGGATACGAGCTTCGCGAGGTGCGCGACGGCTACCTCCGGAACCCGATCCGCTTTGAAAAGGGAGAGTTGCGCATAGGCTACCTCGGCGGACTGCTTCCCATGGAGGACGGGTATCTCATTATCGAGCGGGGCGACTCCTTCGCAATAGAGCAGATGATCGCCGATTCCGTCATGATCAAGCTGGACAAGTCGTTCAAAAAGATCGACGAGAGGGATGCTTCCCCGTTCGGCTTCATCTGCGGAGCGATCGGCGGGAGATACATCGTGAGCAAAACCGGCGGCAGGGATGACGATGAGACCGAAACGTACGATCTGTACAATATGGAGGGCAACCGCATATTCGACGACATAAAGCCCATCTGGTACGCCACGACGTCGCTTGACGATGAGCTGGACTATTATTTCACAATGAGCCTCGGCGATTATTTCAGGGACAAGAACGGCGTGCTTTACGACAAGTCCCTGCAGCCGATCGACAGCATACCCGAGGACGACGGCAGGATCAATTTTGCCGCCATGTACCGGCCCCTCTGGTCGGAGGATTTCAGGCTCGTCACGTACGGCGCCTTCATCGGAGTTACCGACGCGGAGGGCAACTGGCTTTTCAGGATCTACAATCCCGAGCTCGTTTCCGACAGCAGGCGCATCTATTGACGGAACGAACAGCCCGCGGGCGCATCCTTTTTTCGGATGCGTCCGTTTTCATATTTCCGTCTTTTTTCCGATCCCCCTTTTTTGCCGCGCGGCAATGTGATATAATACGAAGGAATCAAAAGACGAAAGGCCGGACTAAGCGGAATGAGAACAAACGGCGAAAGACCCAACGAGGAAAAGATCGGGAACCTTGCGAAGCACGGCATATTCATCGCGGTGATAGCCATGCTCACTCTATTTGCGTCCATACCCCTGCCCGCGGGCTCGGGCGGCGCGTATCTCAACGCGGGCGACGCGGCGATTTACGTCGCTTCGTACGTGCTCGGCCCCGTCGGCGGCATGATCACGGCAGCCATAGGCTCGGCCGCCGCCGATATGCTCCACGGATCCATGATCTACGCTCCCGCTACCTTTATTATAAAGGGGCTCATGGGGCTTTGCGCGGGCTTCCTCTATAAAAGGATAAGGCACGGCGCGCCTCTCGCAGCGGGGATGATAATGCCCGCGGGGTATTTCGCTTTCGAATTCGTACTCTTCCGCGAGTCGGCGCTCTTCGGCCTCTGGACGAACGCGATACAGTACGCTTTCGGCGTGCTCGCGTCCACCGTCCTCATAATGGCGCTCGAAAGGGCGCGGGCCGTCACCCCCTGGTGGGAGAGGAAGAACGCCGCCTCGTACAAGACCTGCGATACAGACGACGAAAACAACGGAAAGGAAGCCCAAGGCTGATAAGGAAATATGGAACTCTGGCAATTCCTGGTGCTGCTCGGCGCCGTACTGCTCACGGGCGCGGGCGCCGTCACCGCGATACTTATGAACCGCCGCAGGGACGGCGAGCTCGGCGATATGCTCATCACCTTCAAGAACGAGAACGAGCAGAATCTCGATCGGGCGAAGAGGGAGATCTCCGACGGAGTGGAAACACGCATCCGCTATCTCGGCGAGACGCTTCAGCTCGCCCAAACGAGCTCGGCGGAACAGCTCAATTCCAAGCAGGAGGCGTTCTTCGGCCTCATGACCGAGAAGCAGAACGCAATGAATTCCGCAATAGAGGCGAACGCCGGCCGCACGGAGGAACGCTTCAAGACCTTCGAAAGCTCCACCTCCGGGGCCATGACCGACATAAGGGAGACCATGGAACGCAGGCTCTCCAATATGCAGGGCGAGAACGACAAGCACCTTGACGACATAAGGGAGACCATGCAGAAGAGCCTCGAAAGCGTCAGGTCGGTAGTCGACGAAAAGCTGCAGGAGACGCTGAACAAGAGGATCACCGAAAGCTTCCGCCTCGTCAACGACCGCCTTTCCGAGGTCTATCAGGGCCTCGGCGAGATGAAGAACCTCGCGGTGGGCGTGGGCGACCTCAAGAAGGTGCTGACCAACGTGAAGACGAGGGGCACCCTGGGCGAGGTCCAGCTCGGCGCAATACTCGAGGAGATACTCACCCCCGATCAGTACGTCAAGAATTTCGACGCGAAGCGGAAGAGCCAGGAGCGCGTCGAGTACGCGGTCAGGCTCCCCGCCGACGGCGAAGCCCCCATGTATCTGCCCATCGACTCCAAGTTCCCGTCCGATGCGTATCTTCAGCTTATCGACGCGTACGATTCCGCGGATCCGGAGCTCGTCTCCGCCGCGCAGAAGCGCCTCTGCGACGTAATAATGCGCTTTGCGAGGGACATAAGGGACAAGTACATAGATCCCCCCAGGACTACCGAATTCGCCGTTATGTTCCTTCCGACCGAGGGGATCTACGCCGAGGTCGTAAGGCTCGGCATGGTGGAAAAGCTCCAGCGCGAGGCGCGCGTCAATATAGCGGGCCCCTCCACTATGGCGGCGCTCCTCAACAGTCTCAGGATGGGCTTCTCGATAGTCGCAATGCAGCAGCGCTCGGGCGAGGCTTGGCAGGTATTGGGCGCGGTCAAGGCCGAATTCATGAACTTCGAAAAGGTGCTCATGACCGCCCAAAGCCGCATCTCCAGCGCGAACGACGAGCTTGAAAAGCTCATCGGCACGAGGACACGCGCAATACTCCGCAAGCTCCGCGACGTCGAATCCCTGCCCGCCGAGAACACGCAGCAGCTCAATGAAACGGCGGAATAGCCGATACAGAAGCATATCGTCGAAAAAGCAGATAAAATGATTTATCGGCAAAAAAGCAAATAAAGTTATTGCATACCGTCTCTCAAAGTGGTAATATATACTTTGGGAGGCGGTATTTATGTATTACGCGCTGATAGGCGATCTCATCGGATCGAAAAAACTGAATGCGGAACAGAGGCACGAGGCGCAGGAGAAGCTTCGCGCCGCGCTTGAGCTCGTCAACAGGGAGTTCGAAAAGGGCGTCGCATCGAAATTCCTCATCACGATAGGGGATGAATGCCAGGGCCTTATGGAGCCCTGGGGCGATCCCGTCGCGGCCGCGCTCCTCGTGATACATGAGATGCGTCCCTACCGAATCCGCTTTGCGATAGGGGCGGGGGAGATCTCCACCGCCATAGATCCCGCCGCCGCTATAGGCGCGGACGGCCCCGCGTACCATCTTGCCCGCCGCCGCGTGGAGAGCATGAAATCCGATCACGTCGCAAGGCTCCGCGTGGCCTTGGGCGACGCCGCGCTCGAGGAGAGCCTAAACACCGTGCTCGCCCTCTGCGACAGGGTGGCCAACTACCGCACCGACAAACAGGAAAAGCTCTGCTTCCAGATGCTCATGGCCTCCTTCTTCGGAAGGAAGCTTACGCAGACGACGCTTGCCGAAAGGAACGGCATAGGGCAGAGCACCGTAAACGCCCAGCTCAACGCCGCCGGCTCGTCCGAGCACTGCGACGGCATGCTCTTCGTAAGGGATTCCCTCTCGAAGTACATGAACGGCAGGGCCTGATACCTTAAAAGAACAGCCGAAAGGGGAACGCCATGAAAGCCTTTACTCTGCTTTTTCTCGCACATATACTCGGCGATTATTATTTCCAGCCCGCCAAGCTTGCCGAAAGGAAGTCAAGGGGGATCGGCTGGGTGCTGCTCCACGCGCTGATATACGCCGCGACTTTCGCGCTCTCGCTGCTGCTTCTCGGCGGGGGCTATATCTGGGCGGTTGCAATTTGCGCGGGCACGCATCTTGTTATAGACGTCGTAAAACAGCTCATACTGAATGCAAGGGCTAAGCAGGGCGTCCTCACCGTTAAAGGCGAGCGGGCGGCCTTCTGCATAGACCAGATACTTCATATTACAATAATCCTCGCTTCGAGCGTGTGCGTTTACAAGTACTTCGAAATATCCGTGCCGCCCTTCATGGATGCGGCGGGCAAGGCCATGCACATAGGCGCGTACAGGCTGCTGACCTACGCGGGCATGGGCCTTGCGGTAATGAAGCCCGCCAACGTATTCGTCAAGAGGATGCTCGTCACCGAAAAGCCCGATGAGGGCGAGCCCGTGTCCGTCACGGCGGAGCGCCGCAGGGCGGGCGCGTACATAGGCGCGCTCGAGCGTCTGCTCGCGATCGCGCTCATGGTGTTCAGGCAGTACGGCGCCATCGCGCTCGTTTTCACGGCGAAATCCATCGCAAGGTTCCGTCAGCTCGACGACCGCGAATTCGCGGAATACTACATCTTCGGAACGCTCCTCTCCGCCGCAACGGCGATAGGCGTGTTCGTGCTTCTTAAGCTCTTCGGCGCGTAAAGATAAGGGATAGGTATGAAGAAACTCATAGCAATAGACGGCAATTCGCTCCTTTTCAGGGCCTATTACGCGATACAGACGGCCATGACCAGCCGCGACGGCGTCCCCACGAACGCCCTCCACGGCTTCACCGCCATGCTTATCAAGCTCATCGAAATGGAGCCCGACTATATGCTCGTCGCATTCGATATGCACGGCGGCACCTTCCGCCACGATACCTACCCCGAATACAAGGGCGGCAGGAAGGAGACTCCGGAGGATCTGCGCCCGCAGATACCCGCCATGCGCGAGCTGCTTGAAAAGCTCGGCATCGCCACCTGCGAGTGCTTCCGCTACGAGGCGGACGACATATTGGGCACGATCTCGAAAAAGGCCTCCGGAGATGGCGTGTTCACCCTCATCGTTACGGGCGACCGCGACGCTCTCCAGCTCGTCTCCGGCGATACCCACGTAATGCTTACCAAAAGGGGCATCTCCGAGACCGTCGAATACGACGAGGAGCAGCTTCTTAAGGACTACGGCCTCACTCCCGAGCGCATGATCGACCTCAAGGCCCTCATGGGCGACAGCTCGGACAACATCCCCGGCATAAAGGGCGTCGGCGAAAAGACCGCCAAGACGCTCCTCGATAAATACGGCGACCTCGAGGGCGTGCTTGCCAACGCCGAAAACGAGAAGGGCGCTCTTCAGAAGAAGCTTATTGAGGGCGCGGATTCCGCAAGGATGAGCTACAGGATCGGCACCATCTGCCGCGAGGCGCCCATTTCGATAGGCCTCGCCGACTGCGCGTTCGATCCCGCCGCCTTGGAGGGCGGCATCCCCTACATGAAAAAGCTCGGCCTCATGGGGAACAGCGCCCGCATGAAGGCCCTTGCCGAAAAGGGCGGCAGAACAGCGGAGCGCGGCGCCGAAGCGGGCGGGGATCTGCCCGAAGCAAGGGACGGCGTCGAGGTGATAGCCCTGCAGAAAACGGTGACCGTTACGACCGCGGAAGAACTCGAAAAAGCCGCGAAGCTTCTAATTAAAGAGGAGCTCATTGCCGTCCATGCGGAGGAGGATCTGACCGTATTCACGAAATCCGGCGCGCTCTACGTCGTCAGGACGGGCGGAAGTCTGCTCGAACCCGGCCTCGCTCCGGACGAGATCTATTCCGCGCTCGCTCCCGTTTTCGAGTCGGAGAAGGTACAAAAGGCTGTGTTCGACGCCAAAGCCTTCATGACCGAGCTCAAAGCTTACGGCGTGGGCTTCAACGGCCTCGCGTTCGATCTCACCGTAGCCGATTATCTTATAAACGCGATAAATCCCGCAAAGAGCCTCACCTCGCTCTGCGAGACGGTAGGCGTCCCCGAAAGGGAGGCCGCTGCCGTTATGCGGCTGTACTTCATACTCTCCGCCCAGCTTCGCGAAAAGGAGGTCTCCGATCTCTATTACGGCGTGGAGCTCCCCCTTGTCAGGGTGCTCTTCGATATGGAGCAGGCGGGCTTTGCCGTCGACGCCGAAGCCCTCGGCGCGCTCGGCGAAAGCATGGCGGGCCGGATAAAGCAGCTCGAGGCCGAAGCGCACGAGCTCGCCGGCCATTCCTTCAATATCCTCTCGCCCAAACAGCTCGGCACGGTGCTCTTCGACGAGCTCGGCCTTCCGCCGGGAAAGAAGACCAAGACGGGCTACTCCACCGACAGCGACGTGCTGGAATCCCTCGCGGGGATGAACCCCATCGTCGACAAGGTCATCGAGTACCGCTTCCTTACGAAGCTCCGCTCCACCTTCATCGACGCCATGCTGAACAAGATAAGGGACGGCAGGATCCACACCACGCTCAATCAGAACGTCACCGCCACGGGAAGGATATCCTCCGCCGAGCCTAACCTGCAGAACATCCCCGTAAGGACGGAGCAGGGCAGGCAGATAAGAAGGGCGTTCATCGCAAGCCCCGGCAATATCCTCGTCGGAGCCGACTATTCGCAGATCGAGCTCCGCGTCCTCGCGCATATGTCGGACGACGCCACGTTAAAGGCCGCATTCATTTCGGGCGGAGATATCCACGCGCAGACCGCCGCAGAGGTGTTCGGCGTCCCCCGGAACGAGGTCACCAAGGAGATGCGCTCCGCCGCGAAGGCCGTCAATTTCGGCATAGTCTACGGCATAAGCGAATTCGGCCTCGCCAATCAGCTCGGCATACCGCGCTACAAGGCGGGCGAATACATCAGGAAATACCTCGACCGCTGCACCGGCGTGCGCGATTACATGAAACGCGCCGTAGAGGACGCAAAGAAGCGCGGCTACGCCGTCACGCTCGCGGGAAGGCGCAGGGATCTGCCCGAGCTCAAGTCCGGCAACTACAACACCAAATCCTTCGGCGAGCGCGTCGCAATGAACATGCCCGTGCAGGGCACCGCGGCGGACGTTATCAAGCTCGCCATGGTCAGGGTGCACGACTGCCTCGAAAGGGGCGGCTTCAAGGCGAAGCTCGTACTGCAGATACACGACGAGCTCATAATCGACTGCCCCGTTGAAGAGGCGGAAAGGGTAAAGCCCCTCCTGCACGACTGCATGCTCGGCGTACCCGAGGAGGGGGAGAGGCCCGAGACCTCCGCGATAGGCGAAAAGCTGAAGCTTTCCGTGCCGCTCGTGGCGGACGTGGCCGAGGGACGCAGCTGGTTCGATACCAAGTGAGCTGAAAAAGAGATAATACATATAGGTTTTTCACGCGTCCGGAACGGGATTTACGGCTTTTTCGTATTTCCCGGCCCGGGTTTTTCGTTTTATTTTCAGGAGGGTATTACCTTTAAGATTTTCGTGCATGAAAAAAACCCCGAAAAACTTCAATATACTTTAAAATATAATCCGAAACCTTGTTCTGAAAAGAGGGTATTCGGCACGGCAAAAAGCCATACGGGAAAAGGGAAAATCGAAGGCAAAGAGCCTCGATAAAAATCGGCAAAAAAAACAGAAAAAAAGTGTTGACAAAGGGGGGCGAAAGTGCTATTATACACAAGCTGTCACGAAATCCGAAGCGAAACGCGCCGAGCCGAGTGACAGAGAGTACCTTGAAAACCGTATAGTGAGAATGAACAGCACAAACGAAAGTGAGTGCACAAAACGCAGGAACATGAGAATGTTCAAGTAATTTTGAGACGACCAGCGGTCGGTCGGATAACGACTGACGCAAAGGTCCCCTTGAGA
>JAILRE010000003.1 GCA_024698505.1 Clostridiales bacterium
GGCGGCATGGATGCGAAGCATCAGCCCGCCCCGGGGAGCGGTCGCGAAATTCGCGATTTTGAGCATCCGGTGGATGGTCAAAAAGCAAATCAACGGGCGGCATGGATGCGAAGCATCAGCCCGCCCCGGGGAGCGGTCGCGAAATTCGCGATTTTGAGCATCCGGTGGATGGTCAAAAAGCAAATCAACGGGCGGCATGGATGCGAAGCATCAGCCCGCCCCGGGGCCGGAAGTTCAAATCTTCTCACCCAGACCACAAAAAACGGGAAGTCACCGACTTCCCGTTTTTTGTATTCTGATCGAGGAACTTACGGGCTCTTGAAGCCTATGCTGTTATTCCCAAATTGCCCGATTCTCCCTTGCCTTTCTTTTTCCGGTTGAAAACCCTGTTGCGATATGATAAGCTTATTGGGATAGAAAGCGGCCTTGAAAGGAGATCCGGCATGTACTTTTCCAAACGCAATGAGGATACTGTCTACATAAACCATTACAGCGGCCTGCTGGAGGTCGAGGGGGAGGGCGTGCTCGAACGCGGTGACGCGGAGGTCTGGCCCGAGCCCGATGAGGATTGGGCGAGCGAATACGATACTCTCAGCGTAAAGGACGGCATCACCGGTATCGGGGAAGGGTATCTCGAGGCCTTTCCTTACATCGGCTGCCTTATCCTCGGCAGGACGGTGGAGCGTATCGACGCCTCTTCCGAGCTTTGCAGGTCTTTTCGAAAGAACAAGGTGCTGATCCGCGGCGAATACGATACCCTTGCCGAGAGGTTTGCCGATGAGAACGGGCTGAGGTTCCTCCATTGCGACATCCCGCTCGCCGATGACGATATCAGGGAGCATTTCGAGCACGACGTTATAACCCTGCGCTTCCATACGAGGACTGCTCCGGATATCCACTACAACTGCTTTACCCCGGGCAGCTCCGCGGGCAGCTACGGCGGCGGCGAATACGCGAAAAAACTGCCGAGGAACTTCTTCGCCGGCTGTACTTTGGAGCAGTTCGCGGATAATTTCCCCGAGCGGATCCGCGATCAGCTCATGAATAACGATATGCTGAAACGCTTCCTTGAGACCGCGAACCGCCGCCTTGCGGAGAAGAAATGAACTGAACGCAGGCGAGGGTGTTCCGGCTGCTTTGCTTTTTTGCCGAATAACAGAAAACGATCCGGGATAATGCATCCCCGGATCGTTTTTTATTCGCTGCGGTATGTCGGCGAAAAACCGCGTCTTAGCTGCTGAGAGCTTATCTCTCAAAGCACCGTAAGCTTCGCGCGGAGGGTTATCGTGCGCGGAGTATCGAGCCCGTCGAATTTGATAAGATACGCGTTGTGATCCTTGTCGAACGCCGTTATCTCGCCTTCGCCAAGCAGCTGATGGCAAACCCGCGTGCCGACGGGAAGCGCGTCGTCCCGTGATTCGTCCGCGAGCCTGCGGTCGGAGCTGCGTATGTAGCCCCTTGCCGCGCGGACGAGGCTTTCCCGAGGGGGCTCGGTGTATTCGATAAGCTCCTCGTCTATATCGAGCAGGAATCTCGAAGGATACCGCGGCGTGTTGTCAAGGCTGCGGCCCTCCGCCTCCGAAAGGAACAGCCGCTTTTGGGCGCGCGTCATGGCGACGAACGCGAGCCTGCGTTCCTCCTCCATGCCTTCCGCCGTGCGAACCTTGCGGGAGGGGAACACATCCTCGTTCATGCCAATGAGGAACACGTACGGGAATTCAAGGCCCTTCGCCGCGTGCACGGTCATGAGCTTCACCTTGTCTCCCGGCTCTATCGCGTCGTTGTTTGTGAAGAGAGCGACGTGGCTGAGGTAATGCTCGAGCGTCACCTCCTCGCCGCAGGTGGTCTCGTATTCGTAGACCGACTGCTTGAGCTCGGCAAGGTTGTCCAGCCTTTCCTGGCTCCCCTCCGTGCGGAGCGCCGCCTCGTAGCCGCTTTCGTCGAGTATCGCGGAGAGCACCTCGGAGACGGGGCGGCCCTGTGAGACGGCGGCGAACCGCTCTATCAGCTTTACGAACTTATCCGCCTTAGTGCCCTTCATTATCTCGTGATCGAGATTCCGAACCAGCGCGTCGTACAGGGAGCAATTCTGCTGCTGCGCGTACTCCTCAAGGAAAGCCATCCTCCTTCGGCCCATGTTCCGCTTCGGGCTGTTGATTATACGGCGGAAGGAGAGATCGTCCCTGTAAGCTATCATCCTGAGATACGAGAGCGAATCCTTTATCTCCATGCGCGAGAAGAACTGCACGCCGCTGTAAATGGTATAGGGTAGCTTTTCGCGGATGAAGACCTCCTCGACCTGCCGCGTAAGATAGTGGGCGCGGTAGAGCACCGTAATGTCCCTGTACGGGACGCCGCTCTCGCGCAGCTTGTTTATCTCCCCGGCGACCCACAGGGCTTCCGCCTCGGCGTTTTGGGCGTGATGGCAGAGCACGGTCTCGCCGTGGGGCAGCATGGGGACGAGCTCCTTCCTTATGCGGTTCTTGTTCTTGCCTATAAGCGAATTGCATACGCCCAGTATCTCCGGCGTGGAACGGTAATTCTCGTTCATCATCACGGTCTTCGTGCCGGGGAAACGCTTGTCGAAATCGAGCAGGTATTTCACGTTCGCGCCGCGCCAGGTGTAGATGGTCTGGTCGGGATCGCCCACTATAAAGAGGTTCTTATGGTATCCGCAGAGGGCCTCCATAAGCTCGTACTGGAGCCCGTCGATATCCTGGAACTCGTCTATCATTATGTATTCGAGCCTTTTCTGCCATTTGAGCCTTATGTCCTCATGCTCGCGGAAGATATAGAGCGTGAACTTGATGAGATCGTTGTAATCGAGGCCGAAGCATTTCTTCTGCTGATAAAGATAGCCGTAGAAGAGTATCTCGTCCCGTTCGGTCGCGCTCATGTATTTTTCGTGCAGGGCGTCGATCGAGAGGTTCACAAGATCGAGATAGTATTCGGGCTTTCTGAAAAGCTTCTGTATCTCGAACATATCCCGCGCGTTTGCAAAGGTCATGTCGCGGAGCGTAAGGCCGCGCTCCTCGTAGATGATCCTCAGCATATCGTCGATATCCGAATTGTCCAGCACGAGGAAGCTCTTCGGGTACTGCACGGCGTAGCTGTCCTCCTGCAGAACGGAGACGCAGAATCCGTGGAAGGTGTTTATGTAGCCCGCGTCGTTGTCCCCGGTGAGATCGTGTATGCGCTGACGCATCTCGTTCGCGGCCTTGTTGGTGAACGTAACGCAGAGTATGCTGCCGGGGAGTATGCCGAAATCGTTGACAAGGTACGCGAAACGGTGGGAGAGAGCGCGCGTCTTTCCCGAGCCCGCTCCCGCAATGACGCGGATGAAGCCCTCCGTTGAAGTAACGGCTTCAAGCTGTGATCTGTTAAGTATGGTCTCGTCCATTTCGGCACTCCTTTTGCAGCGGCAGGCATTTTCGGCCGCATATTCAATGTGATTATACAGCGGAGAAGCCGGGAATGCCATACAGAAAACGGTACCGAACGCGCCTTTGATATAATATATTATGCTGCGGCCGCTTGAGCGGGATCATAAAAGTTGAAAAACATTCACTTTCGTTGTATAATAATAATATATCGGAGGCTCTATGGATACCATTACTACAGAACAGAAGGGGGAGGATCGCAGAAAACGCGACCTCAGAACGGGCTGGGCGATCGCCAAAGCGTTCGTCGCTCCGTCGCTCAAACGCAAATACCGTTACTCCTGCGACACGATCGATATCGACGGGCCTTTTCTTATTATCGCAAATCACGCCAACAATCAGGATCCCATACTCATGGGTTTGGCAAGTCCCGAAAGGCCGCTCTCCTTCGTCGGGAGCGAGCATCTCGAGCGTCTGGGCTTTATCACAAAACTGCTAACCAAATATTTCTCGCTGATACCGCGGAGCAAGGCTTCGTCGGGCTTCGGCGCGGTCAGGAATATCCTCGATCGCCTTAAAAAGGGCGGCGCCGTGATGCTCTTCGCCGAGGGCGACTGCACCTGGGACGGCGTTACTCACGGCGTTTTCCCCGCCACGGGCAAGCTCGCCAAGGCCGCGAAGGTCCCGCTCGTCACGTACAGGCTCGAGGGCAACTATCTTTCGCGCCCGCGGTGGGCGGATTCCGCAAGGCGGGGCAGGCTCACGGGGAAGCTCGTCGGGATCTATTCGCCTTCCGAGCTTGCCGCCATGTCCCCCGAAGAGGTGACGCGCGCAATAGACCGCGACATATTCTACGATTCCTGGGCGGCGCAGAGGGATGATCCCGTCCCGTTCAGCTCGAACAGGCGCGCCGAGGGGCTTGAAAGGGCGCTCTTCATCTGCCCCGAATGCGGCAGGGTGGAAGCCATGGCCTCAAAGGGGAACCGCTTCTTCTGCAAAAACTGCGGCGCACAATGGGAGGTCGACGAATACTGCTTCCTTCACGGCCCGCGCTTTTCGACGATTGCCGAATGGGACGCCTGGCAGGAAAAGGCCGTCCGCGAAATGGCGGGGGAGGAGCTCTTTAAGTTCAAGGCCGTTTTCACCGATCTTGCTGCGGGCATTAGCAAAAAGGCGCTCGTCTCGCTCGACGCCTCGAACGGCCGCATAAACGTATCGGGAAGGGACGCCATACCCTTCTCGGAGATAACCGATATGGCGATGGTAAAGACGAACAGGCTGCTCTTCGCCTTCGGCGGGAGCTACTGCGAGATAAAAACAAAGCGCGGGATACTGAGGCCCTATCTTTTGAGCCGCAATGCGTTCCGCGATGAAACGGGGGGAAACCAATGATGGATCGAGCTTTGCTGCTTGCCGCCGACACGCCGGAGATATTCTACTCCACGCACGGCGTATGGAACATGATCATCCAGCTCGGCATGATCGCCGTGCTGATGCTCTTCGCCAATATGCTGAGGCGGCGCATCCCGTTTATCAGGAAGAGCCTCATGCCCGTTTCGGTGCTTGCGGGCTTTATGATGCTGGGCCTGAAGCTCCTCGTCACCAAGGTCTTCAAGGCCGAGGGCATATTCGATCACGAGCTTCTCGATACCCTCGTCTATCACTGCATAGCTCTGGGCTTCATCGCGATGAGCCTCAGGGTGAACGAGAAGGCAAAGGACGGCCTCACCTCCGCGGGCGCGAAATCCGGCGCGGCGATAGTCGGCGCCTACCTCATACAGGGCTTCTTCGGCCTCGTGATAACGATAGTCCTCTCGCTTACGCTCAAGCCCGGTCTCTTCAAGGCGGCGGGCCTTCTCCTGCCGATGGGCTACGGCCAGGGCCCCGGCCAGGCGAACAACATCGGCATGACGTACGAGACATTCGGCTTCGCGGGCGGGCAGAGCTTCGGCCTTGCCATCGCCGCCGCGGGCTATATCTGCGCCTGCACGGTGGGCGTCATAGTGCTCAATTTCTGGAAGAAGCGCCATAAGCTCGATTCCGTTAAGATAGGCGAGGAGAAGGACGAGGAGCTGACCGTAGATTATTTCCAGGGCAAAAACGAGATCCCCGTTTCCGATTCGATAGACAAGCTCTCCGTGCAGATCGCGCTCGTGCTCGTCGTCTACGGGCTGACGTATCTCGTCACGCTCGGCATAACGAGCGCGCTGACTGCCTGGGCGCCGGGCGTGGGCAAGCTGCTCAATTCCATGCTCTGGGGCTTCAACTTCATAATCGGCTCCGCCGTCGCTATGCTCGTCAAGACGCTCCTCACCGCGGGGGAGAAGAAGGGCGTGATAAAGCGCCGCTACCAGAACAACTTCCTGCTGAACCGCCTTTCGGGCTTCTTCTTCGATATTATGATAGTCGCGGGCATCGCCTGCATCGATCCGGAGGATCTTTCCGGACTCTGGCTCCCGTTCGTGCTGATGGCGACAGCAGGCGGCGTCGTCACCTGGTTCTATCTCAGGCGCGTCAGCCGCAGGATCTACCAAGGCTATTATCACGAGGGCCTCATCTCCATGTACGGCATGATGACGGGCACGATAGGCTCCGGCATACTGCTGCTGCGTGAGATCGATCCCGAGTTCAAGACTCCCGCCGCAAACAATCTCGTTCTCGGCTCCAGCTACGGCATACTCTTCGGCGCGCCGCTTCTGATACTGGTCACGATGGCCGCCAAGTCCGATCTGATGTGCTATATCGTGGCGGGAATAATCGTCGTCTATTTCGCCCTGCTGATGCTCTTTATCCGCTTCTTCAAGGGCAAGAAAAAGAAATAATGCCCGAAAAAAAGCCTCCGATTTTTCGGAGGCTTTTTCATTGAGAGCTTGGAAGAACGAAAAGGCCTCTCTTTTTCCTCTTTTGCCCGTGACTTCGGATCGGATCCGTCGCCGAATGCTTGCTTGCCATCTTTTGTTCAGAAAATATTATACAAAATATTATACCAATACTTGAAATGAGAGCCCGATGATGATACAATAAAGGGGTATAAAAAGATTGTGCGTCCGTCCCCGTACGCAGCCCGCGGGCGGGGGAGGGCACAGGGTCGATTTTACAATACTATAATCAGGAGGGAAACCTTATGACTAGGAGAATCATTGGTATTCTCGTCGCGCTGATCATGGTGATGGCTCTTATCCCCATGAACGCGCTGGCAAAGGAAGCGGATGCCAAGTCCACTGCCAATCCCCCGAAGCAGGGGACGGTCGTGCGTGCTGAAGATGACTATGAACTGCCGGCCGAAGGCTGCGCAAGGGTCATCCTTACTGCTGGCGACGTCTGGAACGACGGTTCCGGCTATCAGATGCTTCTTGACGCCGACGCTAACGCTTTCGGTACCATAATCCCCGAAACCGGCGCGCTTACCTCTTCCGGTGACGTATCCGACTCTGTTTATGCCGAGTTCGAGTACAAGATCCCCGAAAACGCGGACGGCGCTCTTGCGACGACCAATATCGTTATGAACGACTCCGTCGCGATCGAGATCCCCGCCGGCACCTATGACTGGTGCATCACCAACCCCACTCCCGGCGACTGTATGTGGATCGCTTCCTCTAACGGTTCTATCGGCGGTCGTTATGACGATTATGAGTTCGAAGAGGGCTTCACCTATGAGTTCACCGTTTCCCTCGGCGGACAGAATGATCAGACCGATCTCACGATAATCGATCCGACCGGCGCCGAGATAACTCCCGAGCCCATAGTCCTTCCCGAGGGCTGCATCGCGGGTTACTACTTCGAGTCCTCTGCCGAGGTCGCCGGCTTCCAGCTTGTTGACGCCGACGGCGACCTCGAATGCTGGTCTCTCTTCAGCGATGCGGATTATGCGCATGAGGGCGAAGGCATGCTCGGCCAGAAGTACAGCGCCGATCCCGATGACTGGGTGTTTGCTCCCAATTTCGTCGTTCCCGATATCGACGCCCGCGTGACCTTCTGGGCGAGAGAGCTCTCCAGCGCTTACGGCGATGAAACGATCCAGGCCTACATCGGCTCTGTTTTTGATGTTTCCGAGATGGTAGCGCTCGGCGAACCCTACGTCTGCACGACCGAATACGTTGAGCTCGAATACGATCTCTCCGCATATGCCGGTCAGGAAGTATTCTTCGCTATCCGCCACTTCAACAGCCCGGATACTTTGTATGTATTCGTTGACCAGCTCGAGTTCTGGGGCACCTACAATGAACCCGATCCTACCGAGGAGCCCGATCCCACCGAAGTTCCCGGCACCGAGCCGCCCGTGGATCCCACCGAAGTTCCCGGCACTGAGGAGCCCATCATCATCGACACCATCGAGATCAACGATTTCGTAGTTCCCGAGTGGGGCGCGGATCCCTTCTATAACGTGACCGTTCCTGAGGGCGCTCCCTATTCCGTTGATTACACCGATTGGAACTGGTGGGATTATGACCTTGATGACGGCGACATAATGTATGAAGGAGACCTCTTCGATAACGAAGGCTGCGTCTACTACCAGTATTTCGAGATCGTTCCCGCCGAGGGTTATGCCTTTGCGGATGAAGTGACCGTGCTCATCAACGGCGAAGCGACCTACGTCGAGAACGGCGGTCTCAGCCAGATGGGCTATTACTGGTTCTACACCGTCGACTTCGAAGTCGAAGAGCCTGCAGAGCCCACCGAGCCTCCCGTTGAGCCCACCGAGCCTCCCGTTGAGCCCACCGAGCCCCCCGTTGAGCCCACCGAGGGTCCCGAAATGAGCGATCTCGACCGCGCTCTCAATATCGAGGGCGGCACGCTCCATTTTGACACCACCGAGAGCTATCCCTGGATCACCGCCACCGAAGGCGACCGCTTCTACGCTATGAGCGGCAACGCCGGCGTTTCCAGCAGTACCTCCAGCATCACCACCGTTGTGAATGTTGAGGCGGGCGACGTCGTCCAGTTCGACTTCAAGGCCTGGGGCGAAGGCACGTCTTCCTTCTGGGATCACTGCGACTTCTACGTGAATGAGACCCGCGTCCTCTACTACGGCGCTTATGACAACGATTGGGAGACCTTCGTTTACGCCTTCGAAGCGGCCGGTGAGTACACCCTCACCTGGTCCTACACGAAGGACAGCTCCGTCAACCCCACAGGCGACTATTTCGCGGTCGATAACGTCTATGTAGGCGAACCCGTCCTTCCCGAGGTGATCAACGTTGAGGACGTTACCGTTAAGGCAGGCCGCACTGCGAAGCTTGATTACAAGGTCCTGCCCGAGTACGCCGCCGATCTCTCCGTCACCTTCGAGATCGCCGATACCTCCATCGCGACCGTTGACGAGACCGGCACGATCCACGGCGTTGCCGTCGGCGAGACCACCATCACCGTCACCAGCGTGGCCGATCCCACCGTTTCCGGCACCGCGACGATCACCGTCACCGAGCCCGATCCCGAGGTCACCCTTTACGGCTTCGCTACCTACGATATGGGCAGCAACTTCACCGGGAAATGGGTCACCTTCACCGACAGGGATCCCGGCACCGTAGCCTCGTATGGCGAAGCGGACGACGTCTATGCCGCAGCTTATTACGACGGCTTCGTCTACGGCATCCGCTGGTCTGACAAAGCACTCTTCAAGATGGATCCCGAGACCTGCGAGACAGAGTATTTCACGGATGCTACCATTCCCGACACCGCTCTCGATATGGCGTACAATTATGCGAACCACACGATGTACGTGCTAACGCAGAACGGCGACACCTATGCGACAGAGCTCTACACCGTCGACCTTGATACCCATGAATTCACTCAGGTATGCGAGCTTTCCGATCTCGAGAGCGGCTCCATCATTACCCTGGCGATCGACGGCGAGGGCAACGCCTACGGCAGCAACACCTCCGGATTGGACGCAGGTCTTTACAGCATCAACCTTGAGACCGGCGAGTGCACGCTGATCGGCCAGACCGGCGTTCCGATGAACTACATCCAGAGCATGCACTGGGATATGAACACCGGCAGGCTCTTCTGGGCGCAGATTTTCAGCACCACCGCCCATGGTCTGTACGAGATCGATCCCGAGACCGGCGCAGCCGATCTCCTCGGCACGATCGGCTCCAGAGGCATGGAGATCACCGGCCTGTACACGATCTATGACGAAAGCACCGAGCCCGAGCTCATCCCGATCCACGAGGTCTACGTTGACGGTTGGGGCACCCCCGTTGAGGGCGTTGCCGGTATCGACCATGTATTCCTCGAGACCCCCGAAGACGCTCCCTACTACATCGCCTACGGCGGCTGGCGCGATGAGACCGACCAGCAGCAGATGTACAGCGACGAGCATATCTTCATCGCGGGCCACGAGTATTCCGAGGGCGCTCAGATCTGGGCGGAAGAGGGCTACTACTTCGCCGAGGACTGCGTATTCTACGCGGACGGCGGCACCGAGATCCTCGATATGCAGTGGTGCTACGTTGACGAGGATGTCAACTGGATCTGCTACATGAACATTCTGCCCGTCGTATGCGAAGGCTCCGCGAGCATCGTCTGGGGCGACGCGAACGGCGACGGCGAAGTCACCTCCGCAGATGTACTGCTCACCATGCGTTACGTCCAGGGCCTCGACAACATCCTCGATGAGAACATGCCCGTTGTCGACGTCAACGGCGACGGCACAGTCGACATGGCCGACGCTCTGCTCATTGCCCGTTACGTCATGAACTACATCGATCACTTCCCCGTGGAAGAGGTCGAGGAGCCCGTTGGCGAATAATAACGGATGAACTGAACCAAGACTCAAAGCGGCCCGCCGTTCACGGCGGGCCGCTTTTCCGTTCAAAATAAAAACAATATAGCCGAACTGATGCCACATTCGGGCCATAATGGGGTTGTATAATGGTAGCGTAAAATAATGCGGAGTATCCGCAAAAGGACGGTCTATGATCAAAGCAAAAAGGATGATCGCGCTCGTTATCGCGCTCATAATGGCGGCGGGGCTCGCCGCATGCAAAAAGACGGAGCCCATTCAGGGAGACAGCGAGGCCTACGGCGGCCTTTTCGACACCTCGAAGGTGCATGAGATAAACGTCGAGATATCCGAGGAGGATTGGGCTGATCTTCTGAAGAACCCCCTGAGCAAGACCAAGTACAAGGTCAACGTCACGATAGACGGCAACGCCGTATCGAACGTTTCGTTCGCCACGAAGGGGAACACCTCGCTTTCGCAGGTCGCCTCCTCCGATTCGGACAGGTACAGCTTCAAGATCAACTTCGGCAAATACGAGAAGGGACAGACCTATTTCGGCCTCGATAAGCTCAATCTCAACAATATCATGTCTGACGCGACGTACATGAAGGACTACCTTTCATACACGATAATGCGCCAAGCCGGCGTTTACGCGCCGCTCATCAGCTACGTTTCGCTCTCGATAAACGGCGAGCTCCACGGCCTCTATATCGCGATAGAGAACGTTTCCGAGTCCTTCCTCGAGAGGAACTTCGGAAGCGAAACGGGCGCCCTCTACAAGCCCGAGACTGAGCGCCTCGATAATATCGGGCAGGACCGCCCCGACGGCTTCCAAGGCGAAGGCCAGACGCCCGAAGGCACGCCTCCCTCGGGCATCCAAGGCGATGGCCAAACGCCCGATGGCACGCCTCCCGCGGGCATCCCCGGCGATGGCCAAACGCCCGAAGGCACGCCTCCCGCTGGCTTCCCCGGAGACGCCCAGACGCCCGAAGGCACGCCTCCCGCTGGCTTCCCCGGCGGGCAGGGCGAAGACCGCCCGGGCTTCCCCGGCGACATGGGCGGCGACAGCGCGGGCGCGGATCTCGTCTATAAGGACGACGAGATAGAAAGCTATTCCGCGATATTCGACAACGAGGAGACCAAGGTCACGAAGACCGACGAGCTCGAGCTCATAGAGGCGATAAAGGCGCTTTCCACGGGCGAGGATATAGGCAAATACTGGGACGTGGATCAGATCGCGAGATACTTCGCGGCGCATAATTTCGTACTCAATTACGACAGCTACACCGGCACGATGCTCCATAATTACTACCTCTTCGAGAACGAGGGCAGGGTGACGGTATTCCCATGGGATTACAACCTCGCGTTCGGCGGCTTCATGGGCGCGGACGACGCCTCCTCCGCCGTGAACCGCGGCATCGATTCGCCGCTTCTCGGCACGACCGAGGACGCGCGCCCCCTTTGGAAGGCGATAGCGGATAACGAAGAATACCTCGCGCTGTATCACAAGTATTTCGACGAGATGATAAAGAACTTCTTCGAGAGCGGCGCCTGCAAGAAGGAGATCGAGCGCGTTGCGGATATGATAAAGCCCTACGTGGAGAAGGATCCCACGGCTTTCTACACGGCCGATCAGTTCGAGACAGCCGTTAAGACGCTGAAGGAGTTCGTTTCCCTCCGCGCCCAGAGCATAAGGAAGCAGCTTGACGGCAAGCTCGGCACGACGACCGAAACGCAGGATTCGAAGGATCTTGTTAAGGCCGACGGCCTCGATATGAAGTCCATGGGCACTCAGGGCGGCGGCAGTCCCGGCGGCCAGGGAGGCCCCGGAGGCCAAGGCGGTCCCGGCGGTCAAGGCGGCCCCGGAGGCCAGGGAGGCCCCGGAGGACAAGGTAGCCCGGGAGGCAACCCGCCCGGCGGACAGGGCGGCCCGGGAGGCAATCCCCCGGACGGCACTCCGCCAAGCGGCAATCCGTAACATAAAAAAAGCGCCCGCTGGGCGCTTTTTTGTGTCTGTTTATGAAAGCTTTTCGCAGAACTCGGCGATCAGCTTTTCGTTCGCTTCGGAGGGCTTTGCGAGGGGATCGATCAGCGCGGTCTCGGCTGCGAAATTTTCTACGCCTATGAGCTTTTTCAGCTTTTCGCAGGCCTTGTCCGCGCCTCCTCCGCTGAAACAGAAGAACACGGCGAGGCTCTTTTCCTTCAGCTCTTCCGCGTGCGCCTTTACGAAGGTGCGCATGGGCGGGGTGATATTGCTCGCCCAGACGGGCGTGCCGAGTATCACCCTGTCATAATTCGCGGCGTCGAAGGAGCAGGGGAGGAGCTTCGGCTCCTCGCGCATGACTGCGCTCTTGCCGCCCCAAAAGAACTTCTTGAAGCCCTTGTCGGGGAACTCCTTTTCGGGCGCGATCCTTATTATATCGGCTCCCAAACGCGCGGCGATCTTCTCCGCGGCGTTATCGACGTTCCCGGTTAGCGAGTAATAAACTATTGCCGTTCTCATGCTGACAGGCTCTCGTTTCAGATCAAAGCTTTTCCGGCATATCGGCGGCGGGGTCTGCCGTCTTGACGGATGCGCCGTACCTGCAGATGACCGCGGTGATGAGGAACGCTATGCCGAGGCCGAGGGAGGATACGCCGTACTCCAGCTTCATGTCCGCGATGCCGGGGAAGTACCTCTTTGCGATGGCAAGGCCAATCGCGATCACGATACCTGCGCCGATCGAGAAGGCGATGGAGAGGATGCCGAGATCGCGAAGCTCGGTGGCGAGCTTATCGGTGAAGGGCTGGCCTTCGGCAAGCTCATGCTTGAAATAGTTCACGGCCTTCTTGGAGAGGATGATCTCCAGTATGAGAGAAAGGCCCGCTATCGCCATGGAGGCGTACATTGTCTCCTTATTGAGCTCGGGCATGTCGTAGATCTGGATCGTGGTGGAGTTAAGATCGAAGGACTCGGGCAGGAATATCATGCAGAGGGTGCCGAGCGCGCAGAGAACGAGGCCGACGATGCAGATGATGAACACGATCTTGGAAAGCACCTTGCCGATCTTGGCGAGGGTCTGGATGGTTTTCAGGCTTTTCATAACAATATTCTCCTTTTTTTATAATGCCTTGACGGTATTATATTCCATTCGGGGCGGGAATTCAATCTCTTAAATGTATCTTTTTTTCGTCTTGTGACGCAATATATATTTGACACTTTGAGCCAACAGGACTATAATTTATCTGGTATGTGGATACCGATTATTTTGAGCGGAGGTTTGATCATCCTATGCCTACTGTTTTCGAAATGACCCGTGAAGAGCAGGAGTCTCTTTACAAAGCCACCCTCGCGCAGTATGAGGAATACAAGGCCAAGGGCCTTAAGCTCGATATGTCCAGGGGCAAGCCCGGGCTCGATCAGCTGGCTCTTTCCGACGAGATGCTGAATATGTATATCGACCCGTCCGAGACCAAGATGGACGGCGTTGAAGCAAGGAACTACGGTGAGCTCATGGGTATGCCCGCGTGCCGCCGTCTTTTTGCGGAACTGCTCGGCGTCAAGTACGAGGAGGTCTTCGTGGGCGGCAGCGCTTCGCTGGAGCTCATGTATGACGTAATCGCCAAGGCCTACACTCACGGCCTTTTGCATTCCCCCGAAAAATGGGCTAAGCTCGACAAGGTCAAGTTCCTCTGTCCCGCTCCCGGTTATGACAGGCATTTCACCATTTCCGATACCTTCGGCATGGAAATGATCACGATCCCCCTCCTTGAGGACGGCCCCGATATGGATATGGTAGAGGAGCTCATCAAGGATCCGACCGTTAAGGGCATGTGGTGCGTTCCCAAGTACTCCAACCCCGACGGCGTAGTTTACAGCGAGAAGACGGTCTACCGCATCGCCAACATGAAGCCCGCGGCTCCCGATTTCCTGCTCATGTGGGATAACGCCTACTGCGTGCATGAGTTCGAGGGCAATTTCGTTCCCTTCATAAATATCCTCGAGGCCTGCCGTCTTGCGGGCAGCCCCGATATGGTTTTCGAATTCGCTTCCACCTCCAAGATCACGTTCCCAGGCGCGGGCGTTTCCTGCTTCTGCTGCTCCGAGGCGAACATGGCCTATATGAAGAAGCTCTGGAACGCGCAGATAATCAGCTACGACAAGCTCAATCAGCTCCGTCACGTCAAGTTCTTCGGCAACGCCGCGGGCGTGCTCGCTCACATGAAGAAGCACGCGGCTGTGCTCAAGCCCAAGTTCGATATAGTGCTCGATACCCTCGAGCAGGAGATAGCGCCCCTCGGTATCGCCACCTGGCATAAGCCGACAGGAGGCTACTTCGTATCCCTCAACACGATGGAGGGCTGCGCCAAGCGCGTGCACGAGCTCTGCAAAAACGCGGGCGTGGTAATGACCGGCGCCGGCGCGACCTTCCCCTACAAGAACGATCCCAAGAACAGCAATCTCCGTATAGCCCCCAGCTTCCCGCCCTGCGATGAGCTTGCCGAGGCAATGCAGGTGCTCTGCATCGCCATAAAGCTCGCCGCGCTCGAAAAGCTGCTGACCATAAACTAATTTCGAAAAAAGGACGGCAAAGACTATGAAAAAGATGATGGATGCGCTCGTAAAGACCGAGGCGGCGAAGGGCCTTACTCTCATGCAGGTACCCGTTCCCGAGGTGCACCACGGCGAAGTGCTCATTAAGATCCATAAGACCGCGATCTGCGGAACGGACGTGCATATCTATAACTGGGATCCCTGGAGCCAGACCCACGTCAAGCCCCCCGTGACGATCGGCCACGAATATGTGGGCGAGATCGCCGAGATAGGCGAGGGCGTGGAGGGCCTTGAAATAGGTCAGCTCGTCTCCGGCGAGGGCCATATCACCTGCATGCAGTGCCGCAACTGCCGCAGCGGCAAGAGCCATCTCTGCGCCAAGACGCAGGGCGTCGGCGTACAGAGGAACGGCGCTTTCGCCGAGTACATCTGCATTCCCGCGCGCAACGTCATCCCCGTGACGTGGGATATCCCCGAGGATATCATCTCCTTCTTCGACGCTTACGGCAACGCCACGCATACCGCCCTCATGTTCGACGTTATCGGTGAGGACGTCCTCATCACCGGCGCGGGCCCCATCGGCATGATGGCCGCCGGCATCTGCCGTCAGAACGGCGCGAGGAACGTCGTCGTTACCGATATTAACGATTACCGTCTCGGCCTCGCCAAGAAGATGGGCGCGACGAGGGTAGTCAACACCTCCGTTGAAAAGCTCGAGGACGTAATGAAGGAGATCGGCATGACCGAAGGCTTCGACGTAGGCCTTGAGATGAGCGGCAGCGGCATAGCCCTCAACCAGATGATCTCCGCCATGAGGAACGCCGGCAAGGTCGCCCTCCTCGGCATCGCCAAGCCCGGCACCGCCGTCGATTGGAACGACGTCATATTCAAGGGCCTCACTCTGCAGGGCATCTACGGCAGGCAGATGTTCGAGACCTGGTACAAGATGGGCGCCATGGTCGAGGCGGGCCTCGATCTCACCCCGATGATCACCCACCGCTTCAACTACCGCGATTTCGAAAAGGGCTTCGAGGCCATGAACAGCGGCATGAGCGGCAAGGTCGTTCTCGACTGGACGAAATAAGCAAATCATTATTCTGAAAAGGAGAGTATCCATATGAAACAGGCCTATGATATCTTCCGCAAAGAGCTCGACGCCATAAAGGAAGCGGGCACCTGGAGGGAAGAGCGCATCATCACCACCGAGCAGAGGGCAAGGATCGACACCACGAAGGCGAAGGGCGTTCTCAATATGTGCGCCAACAACTATCTGGGTCTTGCCAACAACCCCGAGATCATCGCCGCCGCCAAGGCCAGCTATGATAAGTGGGGCTACGGCCTTTCCTCCGTCCGCTTCATCTGCGGCACGCAGGAGATCCATAAGGAGCTGGAGCGCAAGCTTGCCGACTTCATCGGCATGGACGACTGCATTCTCTACACCTCCTGCTTCGACGCGAACGGCGGTCTCTTCGAGACCATACTCGGACCGGATGACGCCATCATCTCCGACGAGCTGAACCACGCCTCCATAATCGACGGCGTAAGGCTCTGCAAGGCGAAGCGTTTCCGCTATAAGAACAATAACATGGAGGACCTCAGGGCTCAGCTCGAGGCCGCCAAGGACGCCAGGATCAAGCTGATCGCCACCGACGGCGTATTCTCCATGGACGGCATAATCGCCAATCTGCCCGGCATCTGCGATCTGGCCGATGAGTACGGCGCTCTCGTCATGGTGGACGACAGCCACGCGGTCGGCTTCATGGGCGAGCACGGCAGGGGCACTCACGAGGCCTGCGGCGTAATGGGCAGGGTAGACATCATCACCGGCACCCTCGGCAAGGCCATGGGCGGCGCGTCCGGCGGCTACACCTGCGCCCGTCAGGAGATAATCGACATGCTCCGTCAGAAGAGCCGTCCCTATCTCTTCTCCAACACCCTTGCTCCGGCCATCTGCGCCGCTTCCATCAAGGTCATCGACATGCTGACCGAGAGCACCGCTCTCAGGGACAAGGTGCATGAGAACACCAGGTACTTCCGCGAGCAGCTCGGCAAGATCGGCTTCGACGTTATCGAGAGCACCCATCCCATTGTTCCCGTCATGCTCTACGATCCCAAGATCGCTCAGGAGTTCGCAAGGCGCATGCTCGATAAGGGCGTTTACGTGGTAGGCTTCTGCTATCCCGTCGTTCCCAAGGGCAAGGACAGGATCAGGACTCAGGTCTCCGCGGGCCACACCAAGGAGGATCTGGATTTCGCCGTCAAGTGCTTCAAGGAAGTCAAGGAAGAAATGGGCATCTGACAAAGAACGAAGGAATAACGAAAAGCTCTCCCGAAAACTCCGGGGGAGCTTTTTTCAGAGCGTGTCGATCCGCGCCGCGCAATAAAGGCGTTTTTCGGGAAGCATATCGGGGATTGACATTTTCGGTTCCGTGTGGTATAAATATAAACTAAGATTTTTCCCCGCGGCAGGCGTCCGTTCCTCCGCGGAGGCCTTAAAAAAGGAGGGTTCTGAAATGGAAAAGAAGATCATTTTAAGCGGCATAAAACCGACGGGCATTCCCACGCTCGGCAATTACATAGGGGCTCTCCGCAACTGGCGCCTCATGCAGGAGGACGACAAGTACTGCTACTACATGGTAGCCGATCTTCACGCCCTCACCGTGAGGAACGATCCCGATGAGCTCAGGCAGCAGACGCGCTCCATGGCGGCCCTGCTCATGGCCTGCGGCATAGATCCCGAAAGGAGCCCGCTCTTCGTGCAAAGCCACGTGCATCAGCACGCCGAGCTCTCGTGGCTCTTGGGCTGCACCACCTATATGGGCGAGCTTTCCAGGATGACTCAGTTCAAGGATAAATCCGCCAAGCACGCCGACAATATCAACGCCGGCCTCTTCACTTACCCCGTGCTTATGGCGGCGGATATCCTTATCTACGGCGCGGATCTCGTCCCCGTGGGCGACGATCAGAAGCAGCATGTAGAGCTTGCGCGCAACATCGCGATAAGGTTCAACAACGCCTTCGGAGAGACCTTCACGGTCCCCGAGCCCGTAATGCCCAAATTCGGCGCGAGGATAATGGGCCTGCAGGATCCCGAGCATAAGATGAGCAAGACGGATACCAATCCCAACGGCTATATCTCCATGCTTGACGAGCCCGCCGTCATAACCAAGAAGTTCAAGAAGGCCGTTACCGACTGCGAGCCCGTGATAGCATACGCCGAGGGCCGCTTCGGCTGCAACAATCTTCTGACCATCTACTGCGCCTGCACGGGCAAGACGATGGACGAAGCCGTTAAGGACTTCGAGGGCTGCGGCTACGGCAAGCTGAAATCCTGCGTCGCGGAAGCCGTAATTGCGGAGCTGGAGCCCGTCCAGAAGGAGTACCGCCGCATACTGGACGACAGGGATTACCTTGACGGCGTGCTGAAGAAGGGCGCGGAACAGGCCGCCGAGAAGGCGCAGAAGACGCTGGATCTCGCGTTCAGCAGGGTCGGCCTCAGGTAAAAGAAACAGTAAAAAACTGCCGTGACGTAAGCCATGGCAGTTTTTGTTTACTTAAACCCAATAGATCTCGTCGGATTCGGGCGGTTTGATTTTCGAACCGTCTTGCCCGGGAACGTTCCGTCTAACCCGGCGGGGTCCATATCAGTTGTCGGCTCTGTTATAGCCGTTCTTCATACCGACGCTGGACTCGTAGAGCACCTTCCCGAGAGTGAAGGTGGATTGCTCCTTCGCCATTTTTGCAAGCGCTTCGTTCGCCTCGACCAACACGTTCGGGTCTTTGCTCTCTTCATACTTCGCGTCGTACTCGCGGATGAGTCTGCGGCCCTTTTCCATGACGGCGAACTGGTAGCGCATTATGTGCTGTATGCAGGTGTTATAGCTGTGATCGGCAAGCGCTCCTATAAGGCAGCTCGCCCAATAGAAGTTCTCCGTCGAAACGTCGAGCGTCACGCCGGAAAGATACCGGGGCATCCTTGGAACGTTGGGATAGACAGGCAGGAGCGCGTCGAAAGTCGTTGAGCCGAAGCATATCCACTCCACGCCGCGGATAAGCTCCGGAACGCCGTTCCTTATCTGGCAGACGGAGGTGACTCCCGTACGGTTTATGCCGATGGAGCGGTACTTGCCGCGCACGCCGGTATCCTGGTTGAGATAGGGGTTGTACGGCGTGCCCTGATAATTCGAGGAGAGCATGTATTTCACGTCCTCAACTGCGATCTTCCTGTCGGGCACGAAGCACCACGGGATATTGTCGCTTTCGGGTCCGAACTCCGCGTCGGGGCCGTCCCATTTGTGGGAATACGGCGTGAGGAACCTGCCCATGTACCATGCGCGGGGAGTGTTGTAGATATGATCCTGATCGGAGGCGGAGCCGAATACGTTCCGCGGATTGAAAACGCCGCCTCGGTTGAGGTCGAGATCGTTCTTTTCTATGAATTCGCGAAGATCGGCGGAGCAAAGATGCGCCTTCTTCTTTCCGAAGGCGTCGTCAAGATCGAAGCTGTCCATTCCGAACTGGTTGGGCATCACGACCACGACGTCGTCTGGCACGCGCTTTGCCATCCAATGATGACCGCCGATAGTCTCCATCCACCAGATCTCGTCGCCGTCGTTGAAAGCTATACCGTTGGATTCATAAGTCCCGTATTTTTCAAGCAGCTCGGCAAGCCTCAGCACGCCCTCCCGCGCGGAACGAATGTAGGGCAGGACGAGCAGGGCGATATCCTCCTCGCCAATGCCGCCGGGAACGTCCTTTTCGCCGCGCTTTTTCGCCTTTTTGTAAACGACGAGAGGATCCGCCGCGAGCACGCGCGGATTGGATGTGATCGTTTCGGTAGCCGTCATGCCGACGTTGGCCGCGTTTATGCCAGTTGCGGGCCAGACGCCGTTCTTCGGATCGACGCTGGGGCATGAGGTATAACGCATGGGATCGTCCGGAAGCTCGATCTCGACGTGAGAGATAACGGATCTGTACTTGCGCTTCTGATCCTTCGGCTCGACGACGATGAGCTTCTTGGTGTCGAAATGACCGTCGTCAGTGCGGGCGATCATGGTGGAGTTGTCGTTGGAGGCCTTCTTGCCTACCAGTACAGTTGTGCAGGGCATGATTCTTCTCCTTTCTTATACTTTATAGATCTCGTCGGCTTCAGGCGGATCGACAAGCTGACCTTCGAGGCTGACGACGATCCCGCCGCGCCCCTTTTCGAAGGCTTTTCCTATCACCGCCGCCTCCACGCCGAGCTCGGAAAGCTTGCGGCACAGCTCATAGCCTCTCTCATGGGCGATCAGCATACAGCCGGAAGAGATAAGCTTGTAAACGTCGATCCCGTAGTGGGCGCAGAGCTTTTTCGTGACTTCCCTGACGGGGATCCTTTCGGCGTCGAACTCGATACCTACGTCGGAAGCGGTGCTCATCTCCCAAAGTGCGCCGAGTATGCCGCCCTCGGTAACGTCGTGCATGGCGTGCGCGCCGTTCCTTGCCGCGAAAATGCCCTCCTTCACGACGCTTGTGCTGTCCGCAAAGGAGCGTACCTCGCGAAGCTCTTCACAGGTGAACTCGGTCTGCCCCTCGGGGAGCTTGTCCGCAAGTATCATTGCGCCCTCGAGCCCGACGTGCTTCGTTACGATTATGTCGTCCCCGGGCTGAACGCCCTTCGGGGTTATGAGCTCTTCGCCCACGGGCTGGGCAATTACCGTCGCGCAGGTGACTATGCGGTTAACTGCGGGGGTTATCTCGGTGTGCCCGCCGATAACGTCCACGTTCGCGTTCCCTGCCGCCTCGATTATCTCATCCATAACGGCGCCGACCTCCTCCTCGGTGACGGAGGGGGGCAGGAGGAGCGTTATCATAAGGCCTATGGGCTCTGCGCCGGAGGCCGCCGCGTCGTTGCAGGAGACGTTGACCGTCAGCCTGCCGACGCCCGTTTCAGCCGCGGTTATGGGGTCGCAGGACAATACCGCGAGACCGCGCTCCAAATAAACGGCGGTGCAGTCCACGCCGACGCTCGGCGCGCAGACGACCTCGTTCCTCGTGTGTTTGAGCTTGCTGAGTATCAGCCTGTCAAGCTGTTCGTTTGAAAGTTTTCCGGTTCTCATGTTCTGGTTCCCGTATTATCTGCCTATCATGCCGAAGAATTCATCCTCGGAGAGCACGGTCACGCCGAGCTGGCGCGCCTTGTCGAGCTTGCTGCCCGCGTTCTCGCCGCAGACGAGGTAATCCGTCTTTTTGCTTACGCTCCCCGAAGCGTGCCCGCCGAGCTCCTCGATAAGCGCCTCGACGGAGTGGCGGTCCATCCTCGAGAGCGTTCCCGTTACTACCAGCGTCTTCCCGCCGAGTACGGAGGGGGAGGCGCTCTTTTTCTCCTCACGCGGGCGCACGCCGAGGGCAAGCAGCTTATCCACCTGCGCGGAAAGCGATTCGTCCCTGAGGAAATCCATTATGCTGTCGGCGACTATCTCACCGACGTCCCTTATAGCGACGAGGTCTTCGCGCTTGCAGGCGCGGAAGGCTTCGAGCGTGCCGAAAACGGATGCTATGTCCCTCGCGGTCTTTATGCCTACGTTGGGGATGCCGAGCGCGAATATGAACGAGGCGAGCGAGCAGTCCTTGCTCTTTTCGATGGCGCCGAGCAGGTTCGCTATGCGCTTCTCGCCGAACCCCGCGAGATCCTTGAAGCTGTGCGGCGTGAGCTCGTAAAGCTCGGGAATGTTTCGAAGCCCCGTCTCGTTTATCAGAAGCTCCGCCGTCTTCTCGGAGAAGCCCTCTATATCCATCGCGTCGCGGGAGGCGAAATGCGCCAGCCTCGCCACTATCTGCGGAGTGCAGGAGAGCGAATTAGTGCAGAATACGTGCGCGCCGCGCTGTTCGATATGCGCGCCGCAGTACGGGCAGTGGGTGGGAGGCGCCACGGGGTTTTGGGGCTCGCCCTCGTCCGCGCTCGAGAGTATCTCGGGTATCACGTCGTTCGATCGCCTTATGAACACTCTGGAGCCAATGCCCACGCGCTTTCTTTTTATGTCGTCGTAATTGTTCAGCGTAGCGCGGCGGATGGTCGCGCCCATTAGCTCAACGGGCTCTACGTGCGCGAGCGGAGTCAGCTTGCCCGTTCTTCCGACCTCCCACGTGATGTCGGTCACGACGGTCGTCTGCTCCTGAGCGGGGAATTTATAAGCGATGGCGCCCCGCGGGAACCTGTCGGTATAGCCGAGGGATTCGGCCTTTTCCATGTCGTTGAGCTTTATTACCATGCCGTCGATATCGAAATCGAGATCGAAGCGGCGTTCCTCCGCGGCGGTTATGCCGCCGAGCACGCTCCCGATATCGCCGACGCAGCAAAGATCCTCCACCGAGAAGCCGTTATCACGCAGAAAATCCAACATCTCGGTCTGGTATCTGAAGGACTTTCCTTCTATATAGCCCACGTCGTAAGCGGTGAAATCGAGCTTCCTTGCCGCCGTTACCTTGGGATCGAGGTTCCTCAATGCGCCCGCAGCGGCGTTTCGGGGGTTTTTCAGCTGTTCATCGGAATTGCGGTTCAGCTCCTCGAGCACGGAGACGCGCATATAGCATTCGCCCCTGACCTCGAATTTGCCGGTATAGGGAACGGTCAGCGGTATCGTGCGGATGGTCTTCGCCTGGGCGGTGATTCCCTCGCCGATAATGCCGTTGCCGCGTGTAGCCGCGTAGACGAGCACGCCGCCGTCGTAGGTGAGGTTGACGGTCAGCCCGTCGAATTTGTATTCCAGTATGAATTTGCGGCTCTCGTCCGCGGAGGGGCCGCATTTTGCCGCCCATTCCTTAAGGTCGTCGAAGGTCTTGACCTTGTCGAGGCTCCAGAGCCTTCTTATATGCTCGTGCTCCTCAAAGGAGGAAAGCGGCGCTCCGCCTACCCTGTGAGTGGGGGAATCGGGGAGCGTGACGCCCGTTTCGGCCTCGAGCCTGACCAGCTCGTCGAAGAGCGCGTCGTATTCGGCGTCGCTCGCGGGGGAGGCGTCGCGCTCGTAATAGGCGGCCGCCCAAGCTTTCAGCGTCGATATGAGTTCCTTCATTCGCTGTTCGTTATTCATTGTCATCCTCCGCAAGCTTCATCACGACGTACGCGGCGGCAAGCCTCTTCACGCCGACTTTTTCGAAATCCACGGTTATTGTCGCCGTATTTCCGCTGCCCGATACCTCGGTTATCACGCCGCGGCCGAATTTATCATGAATGACGCGCTGATACTTCTTGTATACCGAGGCGTCATGCTTTTTAACAGGCTCAGCAGTATAAGCATCGGTTGACGGTTCTTTTTTTCCAAAAACGAACGATAGAGTGTTAGACTTCGAAGGTTGGTTGATAACCGAAGTTGTTTGGTCCGCTTTTTTCGGGTGCTGTATTGATGAAGACTTTCTTTCACTATATGTACCACGATTACTGGAAAAAAAACCACTCGAGTTTCTGTAAGTGTTTTGCAGGTGGTTGTAATCATTATTGTGAACAAGCTCCATCTCGCTCAAAAAACGCGACGGAATTATGTTTTTTGTAGTTTGACCATAAAGCATCCTTGATTTGCACGAAAGCAGGTAAAGCTCATTTTCTGCGCGCGTAACACCTACATAACAGAGCCTCCGCTCTTCCTCTATGCGTGAATCACCTTCATCGGAACGAGTAGAGGGGAAAAGGTTTTCTTCCATTCCTGCAATAAATACAACAGGGAATTCGAGCCCTTTAGCACAGTGAATAGTCATAAGCTTTACGGTACCGTGTTCATAGTCGTCATCAATAGAAGACAGTAACGCTGCATTCTCAAGGTAAGATATAAGTGGATCACCGTCTGTTCCAGCGTTATCTCTTTCGTGCTCTTGCGCACCATTAATAAGCTCGCTAATATTCTCAAGTCGAGCTTCGAGAAGCCCATCTTGAAGATCTTCAAGATACTCCGTATATCCGATTCGATCAATTATAAACTGTACGAATTCGCCAAGAGTCTTTTCTTTTTGCACTGCAATAATATCAGCCATGACTTTTGTGAACGGCTCAATTTTTTTATGCAGCGTTTCAGGAAGTAATCCTACCGTCGTAGCGGCATAGAAAAGAGGAACATCGGAACTCTTTGCATAATATGATAATTCAGAAATTGACTTATCACCAATTCCACGCTTTGGAACATTTACAATGCGTTTAAAAGCGACGTCGTTACTGGGGTTAGTAACAAGCTGCATATAAGAAAGAATGTCTTTGACTTCCTTTCTATCATAAAACCGCATCCCACCGATTATTGAGATGGGTATGTTGAAGCTTTGTTGAAGAGTGGACTCAATGCTTCGGCTCTGTGCATTAGTCCTATACAGAACGGCAAAGTCATTGTAGCTCATACCTCGCCTTTTTTTCTGCGCGATAATCGAACCAATTGAATAAGCTTCGTCCCGAGGATCTTCACATTCTCTTAATTCGACAGGCTTGCCGCCTTTGCGTTCTGACCAAAGGGCCTTCTCTGCGAATCTCGTATTGTGCCTGATTAATAAATTAGCTTTGTCTAAGATTTGCTGAGTTGAACGATAGTTTTGCTCAAGCTGAATAACTTTAGCTTCTGGATAATCTTTTGTGAAGTTACTGATATTACTGATATTTGCACCTCTCCAACCATAGATGGATTGATCGTCGTCGCCAACAACACAGATATTCCTGCTCTCTTGTGTTAGGAGGCGAATAATTTCATATTGAGTATGGTTGGTGTCTTGGTACTCATCAACGAGCATATACGAAAAACGAGCACGGTATTTTGCAAGTATTTCCGGACAGCTTTCGAAGAGCTCAACAGTTTTTAGCAATAAATCGTCAAAATCAAGCGCATTCGAAGCAGTTAATCTATATTGATACTCTCGGTATATTTCACAAATACTCCCGGTTTTGTCTTTGGTCATACGAAGAAAAGCTTCAGGGTTCGCGCCAGAGTTCTTTGCCTTTGATATTAAGGACCGAACATATTGCTTAGATGCGCGCTTCTCGTCTAGCCCCAGCTTTTTTATTATGTCTCCGATGACGGTGTTCTGATCGCCGTCGTCATAGATGGTGAACCGGCTCGTGAATCCGCCGAGCTCGGCAATATCGTAGCGCAGGACCCTCGCGCAGAAGGAATGGAACGTCGTCACCCACATATCCTTGGCGGAGACGCCGGTGAGCTTTTCGGTGCGCTCGCACATTTCGGCGGCGGCCTTGTTGGTGAAAGTGAGCGCCAAAATACGCCAAGGCTGTACGCCGTGGTTTTCGATGAGGTTCGCTATTCGGTAGGTGAGCACGCGCGTCTTGCCGCTGCCCGCCCCCGCCAGCACGAGGAGAGGCCCTTCGACCGTTTGGACGGCCTCCCTCTGCGGCGGATTGAGTGTTGAAAGATCGAGCATTTACAGTTCCTTTACGGCTTTTTCGAGCCTGAGGAGCGCGTCGTTCAGCAGGCTCTGCGGCAGAGCGAGGTTCCACCTGCGGAAGCCGTCGCCCGCTTCGCCGAACATCTCGCCGTCGTTATCTGCGATACGGGCCTTTTCGATCATGAACTCGTTCAGCTTCTCGTGCCCGAGACCGAGCGAACGCATGTCTATCCACGCAAGATAAGTGCCCTCCGCGCGGGTAACGCGGAACATGGGCAGGCGCTCCTCGAAGAAGCGGTACAGAAGCCCGAAATTGGAATCGACGACGGATATAAGCTCGTCTAGCCAGTTCGCGCCCTCGTTATAGGCGGCGATGGTCGCGGCCCTCGCTATGTAGGGCACGCAGCCGCAGCCGTCCACGTGGGCCCTGTTCCTGAACTTCTCGTGCAGCTCCGGGTTCGGTATGAATATGTTGGAGCAGGAGAGCCCGGCAAGATTGAACGTCTTGGAAATGGCGGTGCAGACGATGCAGTTTTCGCTTGCGCCGGGGACGGATGCGAATACGGTATGCTTGAAGCCGGGGAGTATGAGATCGTTGTGGATCTCGTCCGAGACGACGAGCACGCCGTTTTTAAGGCAGATATCGGATATCCTTTGAAGCTCGTCGCGGCTCCAGACGCGGCCTATCGGATTATGTGGGCTGCAGAGGAGCATGAGCTTGACCTCGGGCAGGGCGGCCTTGCTTTCAAGATCGTCGAAGTCGATCTCGTAACGGCCGTTGTTATTTATAAGCGCGGACTTTACGAGCGTCCTTCCGTTGTCGTTGACAGCGCCGTAGAAGGGATGATAGACGGGCGTCATTATGAGGACGCCGTCGCCGGGCTTCGTGAAGGCGCGCACGGCAATGCCGAGAGCCTGCACGACGCCGTTCGTAACGACGTACCAATCGTTCTCGATTTCCCAATCGTGGCGGGTCTTCTGCCAATGCTTCACGGCGTCCATGTAGGCCTTATCCGGGCCGGTATAGCCGTAGCAGCCGTGGAACGCGGCCTTGGCGACCGCTTCGTTCACCTCGGGAGGGGCGGCAAATTCCATGTCGGCTACCGTCATTGGGACAATGCCCGAGTCCCTGAGGGGCTCGGGCATGAAGTCATACTTAAATGCGCCGGTGTTTTTCCGGTCTATTATGGTGGTGAAATCGTACATCTCAGTAATTGAAGCCCCTGTCGAAGGCCATGAGGTTGACCTCGAGGAATCTGGGCTTTACGCACTGTTCGATGGCCTTCTTCCACTCGTCGGCGGGGAAGGGCATCGTCTTGGCAAGGACGCCGAGGAGGACTACGTTGGAAGCCTTGTAGGTGCCGCACTCATGCGCGATCTCCACCGCGTTGATCTCGACGGTCTTGCAGGCCTTCCTCGTGCGCTCGAGGCAGTCCGCCGGATACTTGGCGAGACCGTTGATGACGGGCATGGGAAGTATCTCCTGAGTGTTGATTATCATGGTGCCGCCTTCCTTCACGTAGGGGATGGCGCGCACGGCCTCGAGGTTCTCGAACGCGAGAACGACGTCGGCCTGGCCCTGCTCGACTATGGAGGAGTAGAGGGGCTTGTCGTTGGAGATGCGGACGTAGGTGACTACGCTGCCGCCGCGCTGGCTCATGCCGTGGACTTCGCTGACTCTGACGTCGTAACCGTTGTTCATGGCGAGCTGGCCTAAGATCTTGCTGGCAAGGAGCGTACCCTGTCCGCCCACGCCGACTATAACGATGTTGAACATAAATACCTCCTTATCTTACTCCGCGGAATGGAGCGCGCCGAAGTGGCAGAGCTGACCGCACATGCCGCAGCCTACGCACTGGGTGGGATCGATCCTGACGCCGGTCTCCGTCTTGATGATGGCGGGGCAGCCGACCTTGAGGCACATGCCGCAGCCTACGCACTTATCGGGATCGTTCACGAAGGGCTTGTTGTTCTGCTTGATTATGAGAGCGCAGGGACGGCGGCTGATCACTACGGAGAGGCCGTCTCTGGCGACTTCCTCGCGGAGGACCTTCTCGGTCTCCTTGAGGTCGAACGGATCGACTATGCGGACGGAAGCGACGCCCATCGCCTCGCAGAGCTTGACGATGTCGAGCGCGGTGGTGGGATCGCCGTGGATGTCCTTGCCGTTGGCCGGGTTGTTCTGGTGGCCGGTCATGCCGGTGATGGAGTTGTCGGCGATTATGACGGTGCCGACGGAGCGGTTATAGGCCATGTTGAGCAGGCCGGTCATGCCGCTGTGGCAGAAGGTGGAGTCGCCCAGAACGGCAACTGTGCGCTTCGCCTGATCGACGCCGCGGGCCTTCTCCATGCCGTGAGCCATGCCGATGGAAGCGCCCATGCAGACGCAGGTATCGACGCCGGAGAGGGGAGGCAGCGCGCCGAGGGTGTAGCAGCCGATGTCGGAGCAGACCGTGAGCTTGAGCTTGCCGAGCACGTAGTAGAGACCGCGGTGCGGGCAGCCGGGGCAGAGCACGGGAGGACGGCCGGGGATGTCGGTGGTGTTCATGGGGCCGACGGGCTCCGCGCCGTTGAACTTCTCGTCGATCTTGTGCATGAAGAGCTCGCCCTGAACGCCGGTCTTGTCCTTACCGGAGCAGGCGATGCCCCAGCTCTTGATGGCGTCCTCATAGAAGGGCTCCATATCCTCGATGACGTAAAGCGTCTCAACGCCGGCGGCAAACTCTTCGATGAGCTTCCTGGGAAGGGGATAGGCAAGGCCGAGCTTCAGAACGGAAGCTTCGGGCATGGCCTCTTTAACGTAGTTGTAAGCCGCGCCGGAGGTGATGACGCCGATCTTGCGGTCGGCCCACTCGATGCGGTTGATGGGGAGGGTGGAGGCGTCCTCGGCAAGACGGATCTCGCGCGCTTCGACGACCTTGTGACGGCCGATCATGTTGGCGGGCATGGAGACGTACTTGCGGATATCCTTCTTATACTCGCGAAGCTCGGGGAGCACCCTTTCGCCGATCTCGACCAGCGTGCGCGCATGGGCGATACGGGTGGTCAGACGGAGAATGACGGGGGTGTCGTACTCCTCGCTGAGCTCGAAGGCAAGCTTCATAAAGTCCTTGCACTCCTGGCTGTTGGAAGGATCGAGGCAGGGAGCGTGGGAAGCACGGGCGAGAAGCCTCGTGTCCTGCTCGTTCTGAGAGGAATGCATACCGGGATCGTCCGCAACGACGACTACCATACCGGCGTTGATGCCGGTGTAGGTGGCGGTGAAGAAGGGATCCGCCGCGACGTTGAGACCGACGTGCTTCATGCAGGCCATACTGCGCGCGCCGCTTACGGCTGCGCCGAGAGCGACTTCTACGGCGACCTTCTCATTGGGAGCCCACTCGGAGTAGATCTCCTTGTAGTTCGCAATGTTCTCGTTGATCTCCGTACTGGGGGTTCCGGGGTAAGCGCTGGAAACACGGACGCCCGCTTCGTATGCGCCTCTGGCAATTGCTTCATTGCCGAGCATAAGCTGTTTCAAAACCTTGTACCTCCTTGATGTATGTTACAGTCTTGCAACTGCTTTGTGTCTCTTTAATTATAATGTAAAAACGAGCGTAAATACAGTATATTCACTAATATATTTATAAAATTCCGCAAATACTTTTGAGAAAAGAGGGACGATATGCCCGAAAAGGAGGAAAAAGCCTTTGCCGCAAAAGAGAAATAACAGGTCCTTGTTCGCTTTCGACGAGGGGGATGAAAGATTCGAGCTCCTCGAGACGGAGCGCGGGGCTCCCGAAAAGCAGACGGGATGGAACGATTCGCATAAAAAAAGCAGAAAAGCCGGCGCGATACCACGGAGCGTGAACGCCGCGGAAAAGCTCCTGAGGGAGACGTTCTCGCCCGAAATAAACCCCGACCTCATCATAAGAAGATTCCGCACGGGCGGAGGAACGGAAGCGCTAATCGCCTATATGAACGGCATGGCGGACGACGCCAAGATAAACGAGTTCATACTGAAGCCTCTCATGCTCTGCAATGATAAGAAGCCGGACGCAGAATCGCTCCTTATGGGCGTGATAGAGATATCCGAAACCAAGCGCGAGACCTCCATGGAGAAGGCCGCGCTCGACGTAATGGACGGCGTTACGGCGCTCTTCATCGAAGGCGAAAAGGAATGCATACTGCTTGAAACGAGGGGCTTTGAAAAGCGGAGCATCGGCCCGGCCGAGAACGAGACCACGGTCATCGGCCCGAAGGAGAGCTTTACCGAGAGCTTCCGCACCAACGTAACTCTGATAAGAAGGGGGGTTCACACGAAGGATCTTATCGTGGAGCCCCGCCCCTCGGGGGGAAGGAACAACACGAGGCTCGCCCTCGTTTACAGAAAGGGCTTCACGAATCCGGAGCTTTTGGATGAAGTGAAGCGCAGGCTCGACGGGATCGCCGTCTCGGATATGCCGGGAAGCGGCGTGCTCGAACAGCTGATAGAGGACTGCGGATGGTCTCCTGTACCGCAGATACTCCAGACGGAGCGCCCCGACAGGGCGTGCTCGCACCTCATGCAGGGGAGGGTGTGCATAGTCGTGGAGGGGAGCCCCTTCGTGCTCCTAATGCCCGTCACGCTGTTTTCGCTCATGAACAGCCCGGAGGACGTTTATCTCAGAAAGCCGCTCGGCACGGCGATAAGGCTGATAAGATACGCCGGCGCGCTCATCTCCGTGATGCTCCCCGGGTATTTCCTGGCGTTGGCGCTGTATCATCAGGGCGTCATGTCAACGGAGGTGCTGAGCACCGTGATAGCATCGAGAAAAATGGTATTCGAGCCCATGGGCGCGGAGATGATAATACTGCTCATGATATTCCAGCTCATAAGGGAGGCGGGGCTGAGAGTCCCCGGGAGCATAGGCCAGGCGATAGGCATTATAGGCGGCCTCATAATGGGGCAGGCGGCGGTCGCGGCGCATCTTGCAAGCTCCGTGGTGCTGATAGTCGTCGCGGCCTCGGGCCTGGGAAATTTCTGCATCCCCGATTACAGCCTGCAGATATCGGCGGCGTACATGCGGCTCGCCGTCGTGATATCCGCATGGATGGGAGGCCTTCTCGGCATGGTGGCGGTCACGCTGACAGCTCTCTGCCATCTCGCTTCGCTTAAGAGCTTCGGAGTGCCGTTCCTCGCTCCGTTCGCCCCTAAGACCTACCGCAAGCGGACGCTCGTTCTGAGGGGGAATATAGGGATGCATGAAAGAGCGGACGATTACGCCAACACCGCGGACGACGCCGAGATATGGGAGGAAGCATGAATCTGAAACAGGGGCGGATAGGCGTTTTTGAGGGAGTTTGCCTCGCCGCGGCGGCGCTCTGCGTCAACGGAGTATTCGGTCTCGATCCCGAATATGCCTATTCCAAGGGCAATTCGACCTATCTTTCGCTGCCCTTAGCTTTAATGCTCGCGCTCGAAATCATGCTTCTTCTCATAAAGGCGGCGGAGCGAACGGGCAGCCGCGACCTTGCGGAGCTTATGACCGATTGCTTCGGCGGCGTCTTGGGCGTGATATTGACGATACCCGTTCTTGCGGGATTCGTTTTCTGCGCCGCAAGGCCCATGACTGCCTTCCTCGAGGTGCTGCACAGGCTGATCTACGACGGAGTGGGCTACACCTCGATACTCGCCTACGTAATCCCCGTAACGGTGTTTATTGCGTGGAAGGGCTTCGAGAGCATGGGCAGGCTCGCCGCCGTATTCGCAGGCATAATGCTCGCGGCGTTTGTTTTTGCGGCGGTCTCCGCGGCGCCCGATTTTGAGGTCTACAGGCTTTACCCGCTGATAGGCGAAGGCCCGGGCAGGTTCGCCGCGTTCACGCTTTCGGAACTCGTATTCTTCATTCCGCCGCTCCTCGGCCTTCTCGTAAACGCGAAGGGGCTTTCGGGCCTCGCATTCGTTAAGAAGATCTCGTTCAGGGCGGCGATCTTCGCGGCGGTCATATGCGGCGTCACGCAGCTCTGCGTAGCGCTGATCTATCCGTACGGGATACTCTCGGGGCTTTTAATGCCGCTTTACAGGCTTAACTTTTTGAATCTCGCGCACAGCTACGCGCTGAGACTCGACAAGATATTCATTATGATCTGGCTGAACGGCTGCATCATAACGGCGGCGTACTGCATCTATTCCGCGGCGCTGCTCTATTCCAAGCTGTTCCGCCAAAGGGACGTCACCCCGGCAGCCGCGGCGTTTTCGCTTATCGTATGCGGGACGGTGCTTGCAAAAGCGGGGAAGAGCTTCGGCTTCGTCTATACCGCGGACCGTTTTCTGACAAGGTACGGAGCCGCGGCAGCCGCATTCCCTGCGGTCTCGGCGGCGCTTGTCGGGCTGATAAAGAAAAGAAAGGTGAAAGCATGAGGAAAACCATGGGACTGCTTCTAGTAATAACCGTATTGATACTCAGCCTTGCCGGGTGTCTGTCGCCCGTCGAGCTCGACGCCAACGGCTACGTGGTGCTGATAGGCGCGGACAGGGGAGTGAACAAGAAATACTATTTCACACTCGCGCTCCAGAGGGAGCTTGCGGAGCAGAACACGGAGTCGGAGGGCGGCGCTATCGCCCTTGCCTGCGAGGGAGACAGCATATTCGAGGCCGTTAACGAACTGGAGGGGAACGTCCCCTACACGCTCAATTTCAGCAGGACGAACTTCATCGTGATAAGCCGCGAGCTCGCGGAGGAAGGCGCCCTTAGGGAGCTTGTGACGACCTCCTTCGATTCCTTGAGGGTGCGCACTTCCGCCGTCGTCCTCGTGACCGACGGGGAGGTGTCGGAATTCGTAGGCGGAATGTACGCCAACAACGACGCAAACATTTCCAAGCTCCAATCCGCGCTGATGCTTGACGAGGAGAAGACCGGCATGGTAAGCGTTATGAGCGTGAGCCGCCTTCTTGAGGCCAACGCAGAGGGCAGGTTCGATTACTGCACCGCGCTCGGCAGCTACGACGACGGGATCATCACCGATATGGAGCAGAAAAAGACCGAGAGCGAGGGCAAAAATCCGCTTGGCTACGTTGAAAAGGGAGACAGGGTCGGCGGGCTGAAATCGCTCGTATCCGGCACGGCGCTCTTCTCGGGCTGGAGCATGACGGGGGAGCTGACGAGGGAGGAGACGGTATTTCTGAACATGGCCGTCGGCGACTTCAAAAGCGGCGTGATAACGCTCGAATACAGGGACGGCTCGACCGTTTCGGTACTGCTCTCGATGGGGAGCGTCAAAAGGGAGGTCGACTTCGGCGCGGAAGGCGTAAAGGCAAAGCTGCGCGTCAGGCTGTATGCCGCGGCGCACCTTGCAGACGAGGATATTTCTCCTCGGGATATGGACGAATGGCTGACCGGCGATCTTGCGCGCTTTCTTGAAGGAAGACTCTATGAGGTGTTTGAAAAATGCCGGAGCGCGGGGAGCGACGCAATGCGCCTCGGGACGGAGCTCTCCAAACGCTTCGGCAGCGCCGAGGAGCTGGAAAAGTTCGGCTGGAGGGAGGCCTATCGCGGTATGAGCGCGGAGTTTATAGTGGAAACGGTGAACGTAGATAAATACGTCTCCGAAAGGATGCAGTAGGTGGGAGCATGACAGCATACTTCGTTTTCGCAGCCGCCTGCGCGGCGTATATCGGGTTTTACGCCGCCCACTGCATAAAAACGGGGCAGAGGACCGCCGCCGCGGGGGCGTTCCTCCTTATCGCCGCCTCGGTGTTTTTCGCGGTCTTTCCCATAAGATAATTTATATTTTTCTATGCTCTTGAAAAAGCGCTTATTATGGTATATGATAAGCTTGATTAAACATGGAGGTGTTTAACTTATGTGGAAAGAATTCAAAACATTCGCGCTTAAGGGCAACGTCGTTGACATGGCCGTCGGCGTCATCATCGGCGGCGCTTTCGGCGCGATCGTAACGTCCCTCGTGAACGACATTTTCATGCCCCTCATCGGCCTGATCTTCAAGACCAACTCCCTGACCGAGAAGTACATCCTCCTGAAGGCCTCCGAAGGCTATACGGAGGGCATGACCGCTGCTGAGGCGACCGAGGCCGGCGCCAACATCCTGACCTACGGCAAGTTCATCAGCGTCATCATCAACTTCATCCTCATCGCCATCATCCTGTTCTTCGTCATCAAGGGCATCAACAAGCTCAAGGAGCTGGGCAAGAAGGAAGAAGAGGCCGCCGCTCCCGCTCCCAGGCTCTGCCCCTACTGCAAGTCCGAGATCGCGGAAGACGCCACCAGGTGCCCCCACTGCACCTCCGAGCTTCCCCTCATCCCCGAGGCGTAAGCTCTCGCCGCGCAAGCTCCCGCTCTGCGCCGGTACAATCCAATAGCTAATAATAATCGCTTTTGAAAAGGAGATTTCTTTATCATGGCCAAAATCCAAATGAAGACCCCTCTCGTTGAGATGGACGGCGACGAAATGACCCGTATTATCTGGTCGATGCTCAAAGAGCACCTGATCCTCCCCTTCGTTGACCTCAAGACCGAGTATTACGATCTCGGCCTCGTAAAGAGGGATGAGACCGACGACCAGATCACCATCGACGCTGCCAACGCCTGCAAGAAGTACGGCGTAGGCGTCAAGTGCGCCACCATCACCCCGAATGCTCAGCGCATGACGGAGTACAACCTCAAGAAGATGTGGAAGAGCCCCAACGGCACCATCCGCGCCATCCTCGACGGCACCGTGTTCCGCGCTCCCATCACGATGGACTGCCTCAAGCCCTCCGTAAGGAGCTGGAATAAGCCCATCACCATCGCCCGTCACGCTTACGGCGACATCTACAAGAACACCGAGTTCCGCGTACCCGGCGCAGGCAAGGCCGAGATCAAGTTCACCGACGAAGCCGGCAACGTCCTCTGCGACGAGACCGTATTCGATTTCAAGTGCCCCGGCGTCTTCATGGGCATGTACAATAAGGACGATTCCATCGAGAGCTTCGCGAGGGCCTGCTTCCAGTATGCCATCGCCACCAAGCAGGATCTCTGGTTCTCCACCAAGGACACGATCTCCAAGAAGTACGATCATACCTTCAAGGATATCTTCCAGAGGATCTTCGACGAGGAGTACAAGGCCAAGTTCGACGAGCTGGGCATCACCTACTTCTACACCCTTATCGACGACGCGGTAGCGCGCGTTATAAGGTCGAACGGCGGCTTCATCTGGGCTCTCAAGAACTATGACGGCGACGTTATGAGCGACATGGTCGCGACCGCCTTCGGTTCCCTCGCCATGATGACCAGCGTTCTCGTTTCCCCGGACGGCAACTACGAGTACGAGGCCGCGCACGGCACCGTAACCAAGCACTACTACAAGCACCTTGCCGGCGAGACCACCTCCACCAACTCCATGGCCACCATCTTCGCCTGGAGCGGCGCCCTCAGGAAGAGGGGCGAGCTCGACGAGCTGCCCGAGCTGGTCCACTTTGCCAATATGCTCGAGAAGGCTTCCCTCGATACCATCGCCTCCGGCCATATGACGAAGGACCTCGCGCTCCTCGCCGATATGGAGGACAAGCACATCGAGACCACCGAGGGCTTCATCCTCAAGATCAAGGAGAACCTCGAGAAGCTCCTCGCCTGCTAAGCAAAACAACAGAAAGTCTGCGCTTTATGCCGCGGCAGAAAGCGCCGCGAAAAGATTTGCCCCGCAAAAGCCTTGCGGGGCAAACCCGTTAAAACGCATGAAAGGAATAAGAAAATGAGTTTATATCAGGAATGGCTCGATCTGGCGCAGGATCCCACCCGCACGGGGAAGGACAACGATCTCTTCTGGGAACAGTATTTCGAGCAGGAGAAGGAGCTTTACGTCCAGCTCCTCAAGGATCACGAGACGACCTATTTCGGCGAATTCGATACCCTGGCGGACGGCTTTGAGTGGGATCATACCCGCTTCATCGGCTTCCTCGACGGCATCAATACCAGCCTAAAGACGCCCCTCGTGATAGAGGATATCGATCACGATACCGAGATAACCCTCGATATCGACTACGAAAAGCTCCTCTTCAACATGTACGAGGCCAAGGCCCCCTGGCTTTACGAGCTTCCCGAGTGGGAGGACGTCCTCCCCGAGGAGAGGCGCCAGGAGATCCACAAGGAGTGGAAGGCCTCCAAGGTGTACGTTGCCGAGAAGAAGGTCGGCCCGAACGATCCCTGCCCCTGCGGCAGCGGCAAGAAGTACAAGAAATGCTGCGGCAGGCTCGCAGACTGAAATCCGGCATAAAAAAGCCCGCGGATCCTCTTTTGAGGAAACGCGGACTTTTTATTCTCGGTCAATTCGTAAGCCTGTGCTTTTCCCAATGGCTGAACCGGAAGTAGAGGAAGGTTATAAGGCTGCACAGGAGCCACCCGGCGGGGTAGCCGAACACGATCCCAAGCATGGGGTTGCCCAGGTAGTTTGCCATAACGTAAAGGTAGATCTGGCGGAACACCACAAAGCACCCTACCATTATGAACATCGGCGCTTTGCTGTCGCCCGCTCCGCGGAGCGCGCCAGCGTAGATCTGGTTCACGCAGCAGAAAACGTAGAACGGACTCATCAGCCGCAGGAACAGAGCTCCGTTCCTGATTATATCGGGGTTATCGTTGAAGAAGGTCACGAGCGGCTCAGCGAAAATGAGCACCGGCGCCATCAGTATGAGCATGCTCGCTATCGAAAGCAGCATAGCCGTCCGAACGCCCTTTCTCGCTCGGTCGACCTGGTTCACGCCAAGGTTCTGCCCTACGAAGGTCGTGGAGGCAAGCGATATCGACTGCATCGGAAGCAGCAGGAATGTGTCGATCTTTGAATATGCCGTCCATCCGCCCATGCAGTCGTCGCCGAAGAAATTGATGTAGCGCTGAACGAATATGTTGGAGAACGAGGTTATCGCCATCTGCAGTGCAGCGGGTATGCCTACCTTGAGGATCCTTACTAGCATATCAAAATGCAGCTTCAATTCTTTTATCCTCAGCCGGCAGCAGTTGTCAATGCGCGTGAGGGTTATTATGATAAGCGCGGCAGAGAGCGTCTGCGCAAGCACAGTTGCGAGAGCGACGCCTTCGACTCCCATCTTGAAAACGAGAACGAACAGCAGGTCGAGAACGGTGTTCGTTCCGGCTGAAACGGCAAGGAAATAGAAGGGCCGCAGGGAATCTCCTACAGCTCGAAGTATGCCCGAGCCCATGTTGTACATAGTAAGCGAGATCATACCCGAGAAGTAGATGGTGAGGTAGAGCGAGGCTTCCCTGTGGATCTCTTCGGAAGGCATGCGCATAAAGCCGAGCATCGTCGGGACCATTATAACGCCGATTACCGTAAAAAGTGCTCCGAGTATAAGCGTCATCGTAACGGCGGTGTGAACGGTGGCCCTGACCTTATCATCCTGTTTTGCGCCGTAATACTGGCTTATCACGACTCCCGCTCCGGTGGATAAGCCCATAAAGAATCCTATCAGGAGGTTGATTATCGGTCCGACGTTTCCGACAGCGGAAAAGGCTGAGTCGCTGACGTAATTACCCACGACCCAGGTATCGACCGTATTATAGAGCTGTTGAAGAATGTTGCCTAAAAGAAGAGGAACAGCAAAAGTAATGAGCTGAGGGGCAATTTTCCCCTCGGTCATATCCACGTCCTTCCTCGAAAGAAACTCGCCTAAACGCTTTACCGCCGTCAAGATCCGTTACCTGCCTGCACTGTCTGATTTTGTCAATATTCTAACCGAGAACACGATCCTTTTCAATAAGAGGACAGTATATATTAAAAGCCCCGCTTAAGCGGGGCTCGATCCGTTTTATTGTCATCAGTCGCTGTAGCCGATATCGAAGTACTCGTCCTGATTTACGCCGTTGAGGTATACGCCGAATTCGTCCTCCGTGATGCGCACCTCGAGCTCGGCAATGGCCAAACGCCCGTCGTCAAGCATGAAAGACACCTCGTTTATTAGGTCCGTTTTATAGGGAGTCAGGGAATCGCCTTCGTTAAGCGTGATCTCTTCGCCGGGCCTGCCTGCGTCGTCGAGCAGCTTTAACGTGATGCTGCGCTTTAACGTCATGGGCTCGGCGTCCTCGCCGTAACTGAAGTCGCAGATGTTTACAAAGCTGTCGGAAGAAACTGTAAACCATGCGGGAAGGAAGGAGGTGCCGAGCACTTCGGTCCTGCAAAAGGCATAAAAACCGAGCCCGGAAGTGAACGGATGATCCTCGTCGATCGTGATATCAAGACCGTCGCCGAAGCTTACGATCCTGTCGCCGCTGTCGGCGACACGCAGAGCGCCGCAGGAGTAGTCGTTGCTGTCGTATTCGTCGGTCCAGATCACCTCGAGGCGGCTGTCGGTGTAGTCACAGTCGATCACCCATGCGCGGATCTCATACACGTTAGTGATCTGTTCCTCTGCGGGATGATCGGGATCTGCGCCGCGCGTAACGATGATCGTATAATCGGCGTCATACTCGTCCTTGCGATCCATGCGAAGCAGAACGGTATCCTCGAGGCCGTCGCAGTCCAGATCGGTTATGAATTCCTCGTCGGGCTGCAGGGGCATGCAGTAGTCACGGATGCCGGTGATCTCTTCGGATGCCTCGGTTTGATTGGGCGCCGCGGTCTCTTCGGGAGCCTCGGTCGGCGCTTCTGTAACGACGGGCGCTTCGGTCGGCACATTTGCCGAAGGAGTGGGGGAGCTTGTGCATGCCGTGAGGGCAAGCGCCATGGACACTGCAATAATCAATGCGATCAGCTTTTTCATTGTATCATTCCTCTTTTCATAATACTTTTTTTAAGCTGCTTTCCATCGGAAGTCAGCTTGAAGATCGCTTCTATTTTTATAACGCATGAACGGTCGGTTGGTTTCCGGATGTTTCGGGAAATTCACAATATATTCAGCGGCGCGTTTGAAAAAGCAGAAGACGGTGGGTAAGGTGAGTTATGCCAAAGCCGCTATAAGTTAATTTTTCGTGGTATCCGCCTTCATGCGCATATAAAGCGCGAAGCGTTCCGGACGGATATTGCTTCGCGCTTTGTATTAGTTTACCGGGAACGTGCGGTCCCGTTTATGTATCAGCCGAGCAGCTTAACGCCGTTCGAGGTGCCGAGCCTCGAAGCGCCGGCCGCTATCATTTTTTCGGCGTCCTCGGGCGTCCTGACTCCGCCGGAGGCCTTTACGCCGAGCCTCGTTCCGACGACGCCGCGCATCAAAGCAACGTCCTCGGGGGTGGCTCCGCCTGTGGAGAAGCCGGTGGAGGTCTTGACGTAATCGGCTCCCGCGCGCATCGCGGCCTCGCAGGCAAGGATCTTCTCCTCGTCGGTCAGAAGGCAGGTCTCGATAATGACCTTGAGAAGCGCATGGCGGGGGCCGGGCTCGTTATGAGCCGCCTTGACTACGGCCCTTATGTCGTCCTCGAGGAGCTTTATATCGCCGTCCTTGACCGCGCCGATATTGATGACCATATCGACCTCGTCCGCGCCGTTTGCGACGCAGTAGGCCGCTTCAAAGGCCTTAGCCTCGGTCGCCATGGCGCCGAGAGGGAACCCGACCACGCAGCAGGTCTTGACTCCCGTGCCCTTGAGCGCGGCGGAGACCAGCGCGCAGTGGCAGGAGTTGACGCATACGGACTTGAATCCGTGCTCCGCGGCCTCCATGCATATCTTGATTATGGCCTCCTTTTTGGCGTCCGCCTTAAGCAGGGTATGGTCGACGTACTTTTCGATGTTTTCCATATTATCGATCCTCCGTTTTAATATTTCGTTATTATTTCGGGAAGGGGCTTCAGCGGCGTAACGCCGTCGATCTCGCCTCCGCCGAGACATTCCTCGCCGTCGTACAGAACAGCCCATTGGCCGAGGGTAATCGCCCTCTGCGGCTTGTCGAATTCTATGCGGCAGCCCTCGCCCTCAAGATGCACCGTTACCGCCTGATCCGGCTGACGGTAGCGGAATTTCGCCGTACAGCGGAACGAGCTTTCGGCGGGAGCCTTTGAAATGAAGCTTAGCTTTTCGCATACGAGCGAGGTGGAATACAGCTCCTCGTGCTCGCCCTGCTGGACGATGAGCAGATTTCGCTCCATATCCTTGCCTACGACGAACCAGCTCTCGCCCGTGCCGAAATCCTTGCCGCCTATGCCGAGACCGCGCCGCTGGCCCATGGTGTAATACATAAGCCCGTCGTGCCTTCCCAGAATGCGGCCGTCGAGCCCGACGATATCGCCCGGCTGTGCGGGCAGGAAATTCATGAGGAATTCCTTAAAATTGCGCTCGCCTATGAAGCATACGCCGGTCGAATCCTTCTTCGCCGCCGTGGCAAGGCCCGCCTTTTTGGCAATATCGCGCACCTCGGTCTTAATAAGATCGCCAATGGGAAAGAGCACGCGGTCGAGCTGATGCTCACTGAGCCCGGCGAGGAAATAGGTCTGGTCCTTGCCGCGGTCCGCCGCGCGGAGCAGCGTGAGCCTGCCGTTGTCGCGGCCGAGCCTCGCGTAATGCCCGGTGGCGAGATGATCCGCCTCCATGCCCATGGCGAATTCGAGGAACGCCTTGAACTTTATCTCCGTGTTGCAGAGGATATCCGGATTGGGAGTGCGCAGCTTCCTGTATTCATCGAGAAAGTAGGAGAACACGCGCTCCATGTATTCCTTCGTGAAATTGATGGTGTAGCAGGGGATGCCGATCCGATCCGCGACGCGCATCGCGTCGTCACGGTCGGCGGTGGCGGTGCAGATGCCGTTCTCGTCCTTTTCCTCCCAGTTCTTCATAAAGACGCCGACGACGTCAAAGCCGCGCTCCTTCAAAAGCAGCGCAGCGACAGACGAATCAACGCCTCCCGAGAGGCCGACGATAACGCGTTTTGCGTCCATTATTCCTCCTCGACGGATATAACGTCAAAGCCGAGATCGGCGATCGTGCTTCGGATCAGACCGGGATCGGCTTCGCATTCTATCGTGAAATCGTTGAGCTCCATCCTGATAACGACCGCGCCGAGATCCGTCACGGCCTTATTGACCCTGGCTATGCAGTGGGGGCAGCCCATGCCCTCCGTCTTAATGCGATATTTCATATTTCGGGCTCCTTTCGCGTTTTCATCATTATACCAGAAAAGGGCGCAAAAATAAATAAGCAAGCCCGTCATTTTGAAAAAAACAGGGGGTGTACATACGACAAGTTTCGTGATATAATATCATTTAACCTGAAGTGGGGGTTTATTCCTGTGAGAAGACTGACACGAATATTGGTCTGTTTGATGATGATCTTCGCGGCGCTCGTTCCGTCCGTGAGCATGGCGGAAAGGTCCCAGCTCGACGCGATAACCACGCCCCATATCATACTTTACGATCCCGATTCGGAGACCGTCCTTTACCAGAAGGACGCTTATTCGAGGGCGTATCCCGCCAGCACCACCAAGATAATGACCTGCATCGTCGCGCTCGAGAACTGCGAGGATCTCGACTCGCAGTATACTTGCGGCTTCGAGGCGGAGAACGGCTTCTTCGCGCAGAGCTCCCTGCTCGGGCTCAAGTACGGCTACATCATGACGATAAGGGATATGCTATACGGTCTGATGCTCTGCTCGGGCAACGACTGCGGCGCGTGCCTTGCCGTCGCCACTTCCGGCTCGATGGATACCTTCATCCAGCTTATGAACGAAAAGGCCCTCGAGATCGGCATGAGGGATACCCACTACACGAACGCGCACGGCCTTCATAACGACGAACACTACACCACCGCTTACGATATGGCGCTCCTCATGGCGTACGCCCTCAAGAACGAGGCCTTCCGTGAGATAATCGCCACCAAGGAATACACCGTCGTCGAGGCGACGGGCAAATTCACCAAGACCATACAGACCTCCAACAAGCTCATCTACACCAAGCCCGACGTCGACTGGGAGGACAATATCTACGAATACGCCATCGGCGGCAAAACGGGCGAGACGAATATCGCCGGTTACTGCCTCGTCGAGGCGGCGGAGAAGGACGGAGTAACCCTCATAACCGTCCTCATGGGCGATAAGAACAACGGAGGAACTTCCCCCTATTACAGGTTCCACAACGCGATACTCCTCTTCAATTACGGCTTCGCTCAGTACGCGGCTTACGATCTGGCGCATTATAACGTGCAGAATTCGTTCAACGTCCAGACGACCGATTACGATCCCGGCGATCCCAACAGGGGCGTCATCACGGCAGAGGTCGATATCTCGTCCGTTGTGATAAGGGGCAGTTTGACCGAGCTTTCCCGTATCAACGACAGAAGCTTCGTCTGGAAGGAGCCCGAGCTCGATCCCGAGGCTGTAAAGGCGCCCGTCACGGCGGGCGATAAGCTCGGAACGGCAACGCTGCTCTGTAACGGCGAGCCGATATTCACGGGCGATCTCATCGCCAAGACGGATATGGCGGCCAACTATCAGGCCGTCGAGACTGCGCCGCCCTCCGGCTTCATAAAGGACAACACCGCCAAGAGCCGCGACGTGTGCAACCTCACCGTCAGCAAGAACGGCGGCGAGCCGGAGTACACCGTCTGGTACTATTTCAAGAACACCCTGTACACGATGCAGGACAGCATAAAGCCCTTCTACCTCTACTGCGACGGAGAGGTCTTCCGCTCCGCCAAGGCGCCCGCAGTTTCGAACCGCGTCGATCTGTTCAAGCAGGTCACGGCGGACGACGGCACGGTGACCTACGTCTACACAGAGAGCACCGTCCCCGGCGAGAAGTATCTCGTCGTTTCCCAGGGCAGGGCGCTCCAGGCCTCCAAGAAGGGCAGGAGCCTCGTCGCGGTGCCCGTTACCGTTGACGAGGGCGGCAGGATCACCTCCGAGGTCACGGACAATATGCTCTGGTCCTTCAACCCCAACGGTCAGGGCTACCAGCTCATCTCCAACGGCCGCTACCTCCACAGGAGCGGCGGCGACGGGCTGCTGTTCTGGATACTGATAGGCGTGCTCTTCATAGCGCTGATAATAATAATAAGGCTCCTCGCCACCAGCAGGACGAGGCGCCGCAACCCGAAGAGAAGGGGCAAATACAAGATCTACCGCATGTAAGATCGATTTGACGAATAAGGATCGGCTTTAGCCGCTTCGGGGAAACGGGGTTGCCAAAGCCGATTTTATGTACTATAATCCCCCTATGCAGTACGGAAAATTCGCAGCTCTATACGATAAGCTCATGGCCGACGTCGATTACGGCGCCTGGGCGGATTACGTCGCCAAATTCATAAAGCCCGGTTCTTCGGTGCTCGAATGCGCCTGCGGCACGGGCGAGATAAGCCTCCGCCTTGCGGCAAAGGGCTATTCCGTGACCGCGACGGACGTTTCGGAGGAGATGCTTGCGGTAGCCGCCGAAAAGCAGAGGCGCGCCGGCCTTGCCATGAGCTCGCTCCGCTTCGTCAGGATGGATATGCGCAGTCTGTCCGTTCACAAAAAGGTCGACTGCGTGCTTTCCTGCTGCGACGGAGTCAATTATCTTACGTCGACGGGCGACCTCGAGCGGTTCTTCATGGGCGCGGCTTCCGTATTGAAGCCGGGCGGGCTGCTCCTTTTCGATATCTCGTCAAGGTATAAGCTCGCCAACGTGCTCGGGAACAACTGCTTTGCCGAAAACGGCATGGACGCCGCCTATATTTGGCGCAACGCGTACGATGAAAAAACCAAGCTCGTAGAAATGGAGCTGACTTTCTTCGAAAGAAAGGGCGGGCTCTACGAAAGATTCGACGAGACGCATATCCAAAGGGCTCATTCCGTCAGGGAGATAGGCTCGCGTCTTGAGCGCGCGGGCTTCTCATACGAGGCATACGCCTGCTTTACGGAGGACGCTCCTTCGGATACGGACGAGAGGATACAGTTCGCAGCGAGGAAACTATGAACGAAAACGAAGTTTATGAGGATAAGGTGATAAGGGGCCTCCTTATGGAGGGCTCCGTCAATATGACCGCGATAAGCGGAAGGGGTCTCGTCGAGGCCGCAAGGCACGCCCACGGGCTTTCCCACGTCTGCACGGCGGCGCTCGGCAGGCTGCTCATGCAGACCGCCATGATGGCGGTGCAGCTTAAAAACGCCTCCGACAACCTCACCGTCATTCTGGACGGCGACGGCGCGGCGGGCAGATTCGTCGCCGTCGGCCGCGAGGGAGGCAGGGTAAAGGGCTACGCCGATTTCCCCGAGGTCGAGCTTCCCCTGAAGGAGAACGGCAAGCTCGACGTTTCGGGCGTCGTCGGCAAAAACGGAGAGATCCGCGTAATAAGGGATCTCTCGCTCAAGGAGCCGTACGTCGGCAGGTGCGCCATTACCGACGGCGAGATAGCCAACGATTTCGCAAACTATTTCGTGGTCAGCGAGCAGCAGCCTTCGCTCGTCTATCTTGGCGTCAGGGTGGATCCCAAGACCGGCGCCGTGCGGGCGGCTTCTGGCCTTATGCTCCAGCCGCTTCCCTTCTGCCCGGAACGCGATATTGCCGCGCTCGAACAGAAGGCGAACGAGATACCCGCTCTCACGAGGATGATAGAGGAGGGCGCCTCGCTTGAGGACGCGCTTATAGAGCTCCTAGGGGAACTGCATCCCGAATTCACTGAGAAGACGGCCCCCGTTTTCGCCTGCGACTGCAGCAGGGAAAAGATAGAATCCGCGCTCATCTCGATCGGGCGCGCGGAGCTTGCCGATATGATAGAAAAGGACGGCGGAGCCGAGCTCACCTGCAGGTTCTGCAATAAGAAATACGCTTTCTCGCGGGAGGAGCTGGAGGCTCTGCTTGCGGAAGCCGAAGCAAGGGAAAACGATGCAGAAGACGACGGACAAGGGGAATAAGAACGGAAAGATACTGAACTTTACGCTCGAGCCCTCCATCTACGCGAAGAGGGGGGACGCCAAGCGCGCGCAGAACGATCCTGTGAGCGCTCTTTCCCTTTACAACGACGCGCTGAATCTCGATCCGCACGACCTCGATACGAGGCTTTCCGCCGCCGAACTGCTCACCGATATGTCAAGGTTCAACGATTCGAACCGTATGCTCATCCCCTATATGCACGAGGATCCGGATTTTTGCAAGGATTCCTACTGCATGGTGGGCTTCAACCTCATGGGCATGGGCGAATTCGAGGGCGCGAGGAGCTGCTTCAACAGGTTCCTCGACATGACGGACGAGGTCTCCGAGAGGACGGACGCCATGCTCGACGCGCTCGATTTCATCGACTCGCTGGATGAGGAACCGCCCCTCGTCACCGACGCAGTGCTCAAAAAACACGACGAGAAGGTCCAAGAGGCGCACGCCGCGTTCGACAGGGGCGAATACGGCAGATCCGCCGCGTTGCTCAGGGAGCTTGTAAAAGCCGACCCCGACAACAAGAAACTGCTTTACGATCTCGCTCTTTCGTGCCTGTGCAGCCACGAGCACGAGGAGGGCGCCGAACATATCGACAGGCTGCTGAGGATCGATCCCGGCAACTGGCCCGCATGGAGCCTCAAGCTCATGTACGCCAAGGCCCAGAACAACGAGATAGAGATAGGCCGCATCTGCCGCGAGCTTGAAAAATGCGATACCGAACAGCCCGACGAGCTGCTCAGGATCAACGGCGCGCTCATGGAGGCCGACTGCACGGAGCTCGCCTCTGTATTCGCAAAGAGGCTCGTAAGGCTCATGCCTTACGATACGCTCGCTAATCACAGGCTCGCCATATGCCACGTCAGGAAGCGCGAATACGCGAAGGCAGCCGAGATCTACGGAAAGCTTTTAAGGATCGACAGGAACGACTGCATAGCCAAGTTCTACCGCGCCGAATGCCTCGAGGCGGAGCGCGATCCCAAATCAGCGCTTTCAAAGCGCAAGCCCATGATACAGTATCAGCTCCCGTTCGACATGATAATCGCGAGAGCCAAGGAGCTGCTCGACAGCAAGACCTCCTCCGCGGAGCAGCTCGCCGCAAAGTGGCGCGAGGACGAGGATCTGCGCGAAACGGTAAGATGGGCGTTCACCCTGCATGAATTCAATATCACCCACGCCATGATGAACCTGCTTCGCGTCGTCGGAGGAGACGAGGCCGAGCATCTTATCAGGGAGACCATGGCGGATATCGACGCGGGCCGTTCCGTGGTAAACGAGGGAATGGGCATACTCAAACGCATGGAGGCGGAGGAGCCGTACTTTGCCATGCTTGAAGGCAGCCTGCTCGAGGGAAAGGTCAACATAATCGACATGTCGAATATCCGCATACCCAAGCAGTACTGCGATATCTTCCCCAGGTTCCACGAAAAGGCCGCGAACCTTTACAGCGCCGAGATAATCAACACCGCGGCGGGAATAGTGGAAAGGTTCATCGCGAATACCGGCGGCGTATTCCCCAAGCTCACGGACAGGCAGTCCGAGGCGCTCTCCGCGGCGGTGGAATACCTTGCGTGCGACCAGTGCGGCGCCATTGCGAGCGATGACGTATTCGAAAGATACGGCGTCACCAGAAAGCGCCTAATGAACGCCATAGAGAGGATAGTCAGGACGGTCGTGACCGGCCAGCAGAGCAGCATCCCGCCGAAAGGAGACCCGGAATGAGATTCATCGCGACCTGCAAAATGGGGCTCGAGGCGCTCGTTGCGAACGAGCTTCGCGCCCTCGATATCGGGATAGAATCCGTCAGCGACGCGAAGGTCGTATTCACGGGCGGCTACTTTGAAATGGCAAGGGCCTGCCTTTGGCTGAGAACGGCGGAGCGCGTGCTTATGATAGTCGGGGAATTCCATGCCGAGACCTTCGAAGAGCTCTTCTCGGGCGTCCGCGCGATAAGGTGGAAGGACTATATCGGCAAAAACGATTTCATACACGTAAACGGCAAGTCCGCAAAGAGCAAGCTTTTCGCCGTTTCCGACTGCCAGAGCATCACCAAAAAGGCGATAGTCGATTCCCTCTTCGAGGCGTACCGCACGAACTCCCTTCCCGAAAACGGGGACGAGATTATAATAGAGGTCGGTCTGCTTCGCGACGAGGTCACCGTCGCGCTCGACTGCTGCGGCGCGGGCCTTTCAAGGCGCGGCTACAGGACCTGGAACGTCGCCGCCCCGATCGCCGAAACGCTCGGCGCGGCCATGATCGAGCTTGCGAGATACAACGGGGATATCGCGCTCGTCGATCCCATGTGCGGCTCGGGCACTATGCCGATCGAGGCCGCCATGATAGCGAGGAATATGGCCGTCGGCATGAACCGAAGCTTCGCCGCCGAGAAATGGGCTTTCATGGAAGGCAGCCCCTTCGAGCTTGCCAGGGAGCAGGCGAGGGACGCGGTCGTGGATATCGTTCCCGAGATCACGGGCTCCGATATAGATCCCCACGCGATAGAGGTCTGCAAAAAGCACGCCAAGAAGGCGGGTGTGACCGTAAAATGGTTAGTCCGCCCGTTGAGCGAGCTTGCCGTCCCGCGGGAGAGCGGCATTATCGTCTGCAATCCTCCATACGGCGAAAGGCTCATGGAGAAGCGCGACGCCGAAAAGCTCTACCGCCAGATGCGCGAAGTGTTCGCTCCCCTTACGCATTGGGACGTGAACGTGATCACCTCCCATAAGGATTTCGAGCGCATCTACGGCGAAAAGGCGGATAAGCGCAGGAAGCTCTCCAACGGGGGCATGACCTGCACGCTCTACCGCTATTTCGCCAAAGAGGGCTTCATCAGGCAGTGATCAAAGCCTGCCGATTATCTCATACAGCTTTTTCTTCTGCTGATCGTTCAGCATGGGCAGTATGGCGTTCACGCCCTTTTTGAGCGATTCGCCGTCGAACCGGCCCTCGGCCTTCTGCCTTGCGGTCGCCGAAATAAGCTCCTGCATGAGCTCGTTTTCGCTCATGCCGGAGTATTCGTTTATTAGGGTGTTTACGTCCGCGCGGGAATTGAATTCGTCCCTGTTGGCGTTTTTGCTTTCGGCGGACTCCGTTTTAAGGCTTTCTCTCAGACTCTTCTTCATACGCGCCTCCTGACCGTATAATCTATTCGCCGCCCGCACGATTAGTTCCGCGGCTGAATATTATATGGCAGAAAAACGGAGGTGCAGTCCCATGCAGCGCACAGGAACAGGCAGACCGGGCGTTACCGGGGAAGGAACCGGCGGGGAGGCTTCGCCCCTTTTGAGGCTCGCCCGCCGCATACGCGAGGAGCAGGGCGCGGAGCGCGTAAGGGAATTCCTTGCCGCCATGATGCCCTTTGCCGCCCCCGGGGAGATACGGCATATCTCCGAGGGGTTCGGCATCCCGTTCGAGAGCGTGGAAAACGCGGGCCGAAGAAGGAACAATAACCGGAACGGCCAAAGCGCGGAGGAGAGGCTGAGCCTTGACGATCGTCCGCAGCGGGCCTCCCAAAGCGATCAGGGCATGAATATGCTGAGAACTCTCATGCAGCTGAAGGGCTTAATGAACGGAGCGCCCGATCCGAGGACGCTCATGGAGCTCATGGGGAGCATGAACAGGAAGTCTTAGCCCGCAATTCATTGTGGACAAATCACGCGAATTATGATAGATTAAAGCATATAAAAACGAAGGACGCGAGTTGTATGGAAAAAGAACTCATAGACAAGGTGCTTGAAGGGCTTGCCGCTCAGCATCCCGACGCGAAGCCGGAGCTCGTATTCACGAACCCGTATCAGCTCCTCATCGCCACGATGCTCTCCGCCCAATGCACGGATAAGCAGGTCAACAAGGTCACGCCTAAGCTTTTCGAGGCGTATCCCACGCCCGCCGATCTCGCCGGGGCGGATCCTCTTGATGTCGAGCCCTACATAAGATCCTGCGGGTTCTACCATAATAAGGCCGCGAACATGGTCGCCGCGTGCAGATCCATAGTCGAAAAATACGGCGGCGAGGTACCCGATAACAGGGAAGGACTCGAATCCCTTGCGGGAGTCGGAAGAAAGACGGCGAACGTCGTGCTTTCAAACGCTTTCGGAGTCCCCGCGATCGCGGTCGACACGCACGTTTTCAGAGTGAGCAACCGCATAGGCCTAGCCGAGGCAAAGACCGTTGAGGAGACGGAGCGTCAGCTCATGAAAAACATACCCGAGGACAAGTGGTCGATAGCGCACCACTGGCTTATATTCCACGGCAGAAGGGTCTGCAGCGCCAAGAAGCCCGATTGCGGGAACTGCATGATAGCCGAATACTGCGCTCACAGGAAGGAAAACAGATGAATTTCGTAGACAAGATACATATTTTCATAAAAGCGGGCGACGGCGGCGACGGCTGTTCCAGCTTCCACAGGGAGAAATACGTCAACCGCGGCGGCCCCGACGGCGGCGACGGCGGCACGGGCGGCAGCGTTTGGTTCGTTGCTAACGACAACGTGAACACCCTGCTCGAGTTCCGCTTCACAAAGCATTTCAGAGCTCAGCGCGGCGAGAACGGCAGGCCCCGTATGCAGACGGGCAAAAACGGCGAGGACGTCAGGATAAGCGTTCCCGTCGGCACCAGAGTGCGCGACGTCGAGACTGGAAGGATAATCGCGGATATCTCCGCTCCCGGCTATGAAAAATGCGTCCTCAAAGGCGGCAGGGGCGGCAAGGGCAACGCAAGATTCGCCACCCCCACAAAGCAGGCTCCCAAATACGCTCAGCCCGGGCAGAAGCTCAGGGAATACGAGGTCGAGCTCGAACTGCTCACAGTGGCGGACGTTGGCCTCGTCGGTCTGCCGAACGTCGGCAAATCGACGATACTCTCCGTCGTTACAAGCGCAAGGCCCAAGATAGCCAACTATCATTTCACCACGCTCACGCCCAATCTCGGCGTCGTTAAGCGCTATGACAGCGCTTTCGTGCTTGCGGATATCCCCGGGCTAATAGAGGGCGCGGCGGAGGGCGCGGGCCTCGGCAGGAGCTTCCTTCGCCATATCGAGCGCACGAGGATGCTCGTCCACGTGCTCGACATATCCGGCTCGGAGGGCAGGGATCCCATCGAGGATTATTACACGATAAGATCCGAGCTTTACGATTACAGCCCCGCGCTGCACGCGCTCCCGCAGTTCATTGCCGCCAACAAGACGGATATCCCCGGCGCAATGGAAAACCTCGAAAAGCTGAGAGCGGAGCTTGCGGACGAGGATATCCCCATATTCCCGATCTCCGCCGCAGCGAATCAGGGCCTCGAGCCCCTTCTCGACGCGCTCGTGGAGAAGCTGAAGACGCTTCCGAAGACGAGGGAATTCGAGGAGGAGGAGATAACTCAGGAGCCGCAGTACGAAAAGGGCTTCACGATAAGGGAGGAGAACGGCGTGTTCGTCGTCGAGGGCGGCACTGTCGATTACATACTCGACACCACCAACGCCGAGGACGAGATCTCCATGCGAAGGTTCCAGCAGCTCCTCGTGAAGGAGGGCATAGTCGACGCGCTCAGGGAAAAGGGCGCGGTCGAAGGCTCCTCGATCAAGCTCGGAGAATGGGAATTCGATTTCGTCGAATAATGAAAAAAGCTTTTCAGCCGGAGGTTTTTCCTCCGGCCTTTATTGTTTTTGAAGCGAAGAATACCGCCGCGAGGCCGAGACAAACGGAAGAGGTCAGCCTGAAATAGAGGGGGTACCTCGTAAAGAACGAGAGCGCCATGAGAGCTGCCCCGACTGCGGCGTACTTTGCGGCTCTGCCGCCCCGGAGCCCGAAGCGCGAGATATCGAATCCCGGCTTTTTAACGAGAGCGCCGTATTCGGCGGCAAGCTCCGAATCCGTTTCCTCCTCCGATACGGGTATGAGTTCTTTCAGCTCTTCGCCGAAGTATTCCGCGGGCGTAACGATATTCAGCTTTTCTCCGAGCGAAGCCGCGAGCGACCTTGCCCGCTTCGTTGGCTCCGCGGCGGTCAGCACGGTGAGCGGCAGACCTCGCTCCCGAACTGCCTCAAGCAAATCGTCCGCCGTGAGCTCGTCCGCTTTGGGGATCAGAAAAACGTCGCTGCCCGCCTTCGCTCGCAAAAGGGAGGGATCTAGCGTCAGCCTGCGCTCCCGTACGGCGTTTTCGGCGCTTAGCCTCAGCTTTCTTTCGTGCCTCTTCAGCCTTTCGCGGTCGATCCCGAGCTTGGAAACGAGCAGCATCCCGCAGGAAAAAGCCGCGAAAACCGCCGCGGCTTCACGACTTTTAAGCCTTCCCGCCGCGCAAAGATACAGTATCAGAAATGTTGCCGCAAGCATGAAAACGGAATCGAAATAATAGGCGGGGGCGCGTCTGCCGCCGCGGAAGGTTATAAGTATCATTCTTTTGACACGGCTTTTCTCGTCCGTATTTCTATTAAAAAAGGCCATAATTATTTTCTCTCCTATTTTCCGGATAGCTATTCACAAAACGGAAAAAATGTTGTATAATCTTTTATTATGAAGATAGGTATATTCGGCGGAACGTATGACCCTGTGCATCTGGGCCATATCTGGACGGCGCGCTCCGTGAAGGACGAGCTCGAGCTCAACAAGCTTTTCATGGTGGTCGCCGCCGATCCGCCCCACAAACCGAATAACGACAGGACTCCGGGCGCGATAAGGTACCGCATGCTCGATCAGGCCCTCAAAAACGAGGAAAGGATATTCCCTTCGGACGTTGAGCTGAAGCGCGAGGGCAAGAGCTATACGGTCGATACGGTGGCCCATTACAAGAGCCAGTACAGGGGAGCGGAGCTCTTTCTCGTCGTCGGCGGAGATATGCTCGAGAACTTCCCCCAGTGGAGGGAGCCCGCGAGGATACTCTCCATGGCGAAGCTCGTCGCCGTCTCAAGGCCGGACGAGGCGAGGGATATGCGCGCCCTTGCGGACAGCATAGAGGCGCAGTTCGGCGGCAGGGTGATAATATCCGAGTTCACCGGGCCGGACATCTCCTCGACCGAGGTCAGGCGCAGGATGAGGGACGCAGAGCCCGTCGATCTGCTCGTCACGAGAGAGATCGAGCATTACATGTACAGGAACGCCCTCTACATGCCGGAGCGCATCTCGGCGATCAAGTCGAGGCTTGCGGCCGTTCTCAACAAGAAACGCCTCAATCATACCATGCTGACCGTGCTGGAGGCCGTAAAGCTCGCCTACTGCTACAGCGTGGATACCGAAAAGGCGAGGCTCGCCGCGCTCCTGCACGACTGCATAAAACTCCCCAACAAGGAACTCATCCGCTACTGCGACGAGCATTGCTACGACATAACGGAGGAGGAGCGCAGGAACCCCTACCTGATCCACGCAAGGCTCGGCGCGGTGCTCGCGATGGAGGAATACGGCGTTACCGACGCGGAGGTTTTGCAGGCGATAAAGAATCACACGCTCGGGCGCGTGGGAATGAGCACGCTGGATAAAATAATCTACGTGGCCGACAAGATCGAGCCCTCGCGCGATTTCGACGGAGTGGACGAGATAAGGGAGGTCGCCTACCGCGATATAAACGAGGCTATGCTCCTCGTCATGAAGCATTCCGCGGATTACACGGTCAAGAACGGGCGCGCGATTAACCCCTCCACTCAGGCGGTGATGGATTTCCTCGAGCAGGAGATGGAGAGGGAGAAAAACGGCGTCTTCGCCGCGCAGGAAGATTATCTTTCCGATCGGCTTTAATTCAAAAACAAAACGAAAGGAAGCCCCGAACGGGGCGAAGGAACAGAATGGAAAACGAGATCTTCCCCAACGAGATAGAGCTTCGCATCAGGGCGGAGGAGAAGGAACAGGTCATAAAGCTCCTCGGCATACTCGAGGGAAAGAAGGCTTCCGACATAATCGCGATCGACGTGGCGGATAAGACCATCGTAGCCGATTGGTTCGTCATCTGCAGCGGCTCGTCCGTAATACAGGTAAAGGCCATCTGCGACGAGGTGCTTGAAAAGTACCCCGAGACCGGCCTGCATCTGAGGAGGAAGGAAGGCTATACCGAGGGCCGCTGGATAGTTCTGGACTTCGGTTACGTGCTCCTGCACATCTTCTATCCCGAGGAGAGGGACTATTACAACATCGAAAGGCTCTGGACGGACGGCTCCGCCGAGGTGATCCGTCCTTCGGAGAACTGATCATAACAGGATAACATGGCATACAGCGCTCTGTACCGCAAATTCCGCCCCGAAAAATTCGGGCAGATCATAGGCCAGCCCCATATCACGACCATCCTTCTGAACCAGATAAGGACGGGCCGTGTTGCGCACGCCTACCTTTTCTGCGGCAGCCGCGGAACGGGCAAGACCAGCACGGCGAGGATACTCGCAAAGGCCATAAACTGCCTTTCTCCCGTCGACGGCGAGCCGTGCGGCAAATGCGAGGCCTGCAGAGCCGAGAACAACGTCGACATAATCGAAATGGACGCCGCGTCGAACTCCCGAGTGGAGGAGATGCGCGCGCTTATTGAGCGAGCGGAGTTCGCGCCGCTTAGTCTTAAAACAAAGGTCTACATAATCGACGAAGCGCACATGCTGACGAAGAACGCCTCCAACGCGCTTCTCAAAACGCTGGAGGAGCCGCCCGCTCACGTCGTTTTCATACTTGCGACGACCGAGCCGCAGATGCTCCCCGCGACCATCGTTTCAAGGTGTCAGCGCTTTGAATTCCACAGGCTGTCCGTAGCCGATATGGTCAGCTCCATGAAGAATTCATTGGCCGGTATCGGCGCGCATATCGACGACGAGGGCCTTATCGCTATCGCGAGGGCGGCCGAGGGCGGCATGCGCGACTGCCTCAGCATAGCCGATCAGTGCCTTTCCTTCTGCGGTGGCGACGTTACCGCCGACGACGTTATGAGCGTGCTCGGCAGCGTCAATACAGGCTTCCTTTACAGGATGGCGCAGGCCGTTATCGATTCCGACGCGGAGGGCGTCATGCGGGGCGTAGGCGAAGTAGTGAAGAGCGGCAGGGATCTCGGAGTGTTCGCTTTGGATCTTGCCTCCCATTTCAGGGCGCTGCTTCTTACCAAGATCTGCGGCGACTGCAGGGACATACTCGACTGCACCGACGAAATGATGAAGGATTACAAGGCGCAGGCGGCCAAGGTATCCAAGCAGAGGGCCGAGAGAGCGGTGGAGGAGCTTTTGAAGCTCCAGCTCGACCTCAAGCTCGTTTCCACGCCGAGAACGCTCGTCGAGAGCACGCTTTTGAGGATATGCCGTCCCGAGGATGAGGAATCCCTCATCGCGGTGGAGGACAGGATAGCAAAGCTCGAAGCCTCCTTTAAGAACGCCGCTGCGGATGCTGCGAAGGCCGCGGCTGCGGCCGTCAAAGATACGGCGACCGCGCCCGCCGCAGAGGCTCCTCAAAAGAGGACGGAAGCTCCCGCGCCGAAAGAGCCGCCGAAGGACGATGCCGTTTCCGTTCCGGACGCCTCCGCTTCCGCGGACGAGCTCTATGAAAAGCTCAGGGCGGCGCTCGAAAAGGCCGATCCCACCATGTATTTCGCGCTTGAAATGTCCTGCGCGCACTGGGTGGAGGACGGAGCGCTCCATATCTGCTTCGACTCCAAGGGCTCCAACATGTACGATTACGCGAACGAGCCCTCAATGCGTCAGCTTCTGCGCGAGACAGCGAAGAGCGTCATAGCGCCGCATACCGTGGAGCTCGACCTGAGGAAGCACGGCGTCGTAAAGCAGAACAGGATCACGGAGCTTTTCGGAGTTCCGATCGTTGAAGAATAAGAGTTTTGAATAATCGAAAAGCATAAGGCGGTCAGCCGCCGGAAAGGAGCCTCCGCAGATCGAAACGCGGAGCGTGAGCAGAATGATCAACATACAGGCCCCGAAAGGTACCAAGGACGTTATCCCCTCCGAAAGCCACAAGTGGCATTATATCGAAAAGACCATGCGCGATATGTGCGCGCTTTACGGCGCGCGCGAGCTTCGCACGCCCATTATCGAGCATACCGAGCTCTTTTTAAGGGGCGTTGGCGACACGACGGATATCGTGCAGAAGGAGATGTACACCTTCCTCGATAAGGGCGAAAGATCCATCACCTTAAAGCCCGAGGGGACGGCGGGCATGGTCAGGGCGTTCATCGAAAACAGGCTCTTCAACGAGCCCATGCCCCAGAAGCTTTATTACCTCAACTCGCCTACCTTCCGCTATGAGAAGCCCCAGGCGGGCAGGCTCCGCGAGCATCACCAGTTCGGCATCGAAATGGTCGGCTCCTTCGCTCCCGAGACGGACGCGGAGGTAATACTGCTTGCGCTCACGCTCTTCAAGAAGCTCGGCGTGCACGATCTTGCCCTGCATATCAACAGCATCGGCTGTCCCGAATGCCGCAAGGATTACAACGCCGCTCTGAGGGAGTATCTTGCGGGGTATCTCGATCAGATGTGCGAGACCTGCCGCAGTCGATTCGATAAGAACCCGATGAGGATAATCGACTGCAAGGAGCCCAAATGCAGGGAGATAGTCAAAAACGCTCCCCGCACGATCGACTTCCTCTGCGAGGACTGCAGGAAGCATTTCGAGGGAGTTAAGGCCTGCCTTGACGCCGCCGGCGCGGAATACGTTGTCGATCCCGATATCGTAAGGGGCCTCGATTATTACACCGGGACCGTGTTCGAGGTCATCTCCAACCGCATAGGCGCGCAGGGCGCCGTCTGCGCGGGCGGCAGATACAACGGCCTCATCGAGGAGCTCGGCGGCCAGAGCATACCCGCCGTCGGCTTCGGCATGGGCATGGAGCGCCTGCTCGCCGTAATGGATGCGAACGGCGTGGAATTCCCGAAGGTGCAGGGCCCGACCGTCTACTTCGCCGCGAACGGAGACGAGCCGAGGAAAAAGGCGTTCGCGCTCACGCAGAAGCTCAGGGAGAACGGCATTTCCGCCGAGTTCGATCATATGGACAGGAGCTTCAAGGCGCAGTTCAAATACGCCAACAAGATAGACGCGAAATACACCGTTGCGATAGGGGATGAGGAGCTTGAGCTCGGCATAGTCAAGGTCAAATGCATGGCCGACGGCTCCGAGACCGAGGTCAGGATCGACAGTCTCGCCGAGCATTTCGCCGAATAAGAAACAACTTATACGAAACAGAGCCGCCGAAGGGATGCGCCTTCGGCGGCTTTTTATTGATAATAAAACTAAAACGGAGACCGCAAACAAACGCAGTCCCCGTTCACTGTCCGTACGTCTCGGGCTTAATTACTTAACCTCCTCGATCCATGCGGCGATCTCATCAATATCGCTCGGCTTTACGTTGCCGTTGGCGTAAAATGCTTTAACAAGATCAGCGATGGAAGCGCCGGGCTCGCCGGTGAAGAGGTGCCCCTTGGTGATGGCAAGGTATTCGGCCCTTGTCACACAGGGTACGTACTCGAAGCTTCTGACGCGTTTACCGACCATCTCTATAAAGCCTTTCATGTGGAGCCGGTTAACAAATGTCTGCACAGTCTGGTAAGTCCATTTGTTTTCGCCGATGGCGAGCCACACGTCCTTGATGGTCGTCGGCTTGTCCGCTTCCCAGATCTTGGTCATGACTTCAAGCTCTGCAGCGGATACGTCCTTAATGATCATACAGAAACCCCCTTCCTTATCATAGTATTATCATTATATAACATGTAAAAAGATTGTCAAGCATTTTTTTCACATTTTTCTCATTTTTGTGAAAAAGAAAATGTATTAATTCCCTTTATTCGGGGAATAATTCGAGGCTATGACGTTGCGTAGTCTGCGGGATATCACAAAAGTGTATATTTTATTACATTACATAATGCGATAAAAAGTTACAAAATCCCCGCATGCTCGGCCGTGCTTGAAAAGACATTTGCCGGCGTCATTCCGTCATTCACCGATATCCTTCAAAAGCTCCGCATACCTGAGCGCGGCATATACGCGGAGGTATTTCAGCCTTGAAGAGAGCTCGGCGCGGCTTCCGAAGCCGGTGGAGGCAGCCCTCAGCTTTTCCGCGATATCCGTATAGAACGCGTTTACCTTTTCGAGCATGGCGTTCCTTGTGGCCGCTTCGCCGATACCTTCGGAGGCGGTCATAGAGTTTCGTTCCATTTCGGAAAGCACGCCCAAAGCGTACTCCTCGCTCCTGTTCGAAGCGTCGAAATCCAGAGCGAGCTCGTCAAGCTGGTCGACCGTCTCCGGAGCCAGCGCGAAAGCCGTGCGGATGGGGAGGAGTCTCTCGACGGACGAGGTGACTACGAGCTCTACCTCGGTCGAGGAGAGCTTTATCACGGAGCATTCCCGCCCCTCCGATACGAGTCTTTCCTTCACGCTCCCGGCCGAAGCCTCGTCGGAATACGCGGCGGCGATGAGCCTGAAGCTGCCGTTATCCTCGTAGACGTACCCTGCGGCGCCAAGCGCTTTTACGGCTTCAGCGGCTCTTTCGCAGTTGGCTCTGTCGTCGAAGACACCGAGCTGCAGCATGTATATGTCGATACCGCGAAGCTTTACCCTTGCCGTTTCGCCCGTTGGCGCGGCTGTGGGAACGGCTGTCGCTTCCGGCGTTTTCTCGGCAGCGGCGAGCGTGGGCAGGGGAGTTGCCCGCTGCGCTTTCATTACGCAGCTCTTGGCGAATGAAAGGTCGAGGTTTTCCTTGATCCTTCTTCCCGCGCCAGTGCCCAAAATAAGATATGCCGCCGCGCCGAAAAGCACGAGCAGTATGAATGCCTGCGCCGCGCCGCTCATGCCCTTCGCCGCTTTTTTTCTTCTCCTTCTGCGCCTGTATTCCATGCTTAAAACCTTTGGCTTTTCCGAAAAAAGCCGACCTTTCATTTGATGCTTCCTGCCTGCGCCTGCGGGATCCTTGCAAAGCTTCCGGCTCTGCCCGATCCGTATCCGTTATTCCAGATACTATGACGCGCCCGTTCCCCGTATGACCGAAAGAACGCTTATTTCGGGAACGGAGAAGGGGAGGACAGCCGGCTCCTGCCCACAATATAAAGCTTATATACGGGGACGTCATACTTGACCTTTTTCATCCCGTGCGATATAATAAATCAGTTAATCATCCCAATATTTTAAGGAAGAAGGATTTTGGCTTATGGCAGTTGTGATCGACGGCAAATCATTGACTTTGGAGCAGGTCGCGGCAGTCGCGCGCGGCATGGAAAAGGTCGTCATGTCCGAGGAGGCCAAGGCGGCCGTCAACAAGGCGAGGGACTATGTCGAGAAGAAGCTTGCGGAGGGCGCGGTGATCTACGGCCTCACGACGGGCTTCGGCAAATTCTCCGATACCTTCATCCCCGCGGACGAGACCGCGCAGCTGCAAAGGAATCTTATCATATCCCACTCCTGCGGCATGGGCGAGCCCCTTCCCACCGAAGCCGTCAGGGCCGCTATGCTCCTCAGGTGCAATGCCCTTTCAAGGGGCCACAGCGGTATAAGGCTCTCCACCATTGAGACTCTGCTTGCAATGCTTAACGCGGGCGTTCATCCCATCATCCCCGAAAAGGGCTCCCTCGGCGCCAGCGGCGATCTTGCACCCCTTTCCCACATGGTGCTCGTAATGCTCGGCGAAGGCGAAGCCGAGTACATGGGCGAGAGGATGAGCGGCAGGGAGGCCATGGCCAAGGCGGGCATCCCCACGATAGAGCTTGCCGCCAAGGAAGGCCTCGCTCTCATCAACGGCACGCAGATAATGACGGCCATCGGCTCCCTCTGCACGATCGACGCGCTCGACCTCATGAAGACCGCCGACGTCGCCGCCGCAATGACCGCCGAAGCGCAGCTCGGCATTAAGGCCGCTTTCGATCACAAGGTGCACGACGTAAGGGGCCACAAGGGCCAGAAGGACTGCGCCGAGAACCTGCTCAAGCTCCTCGAGGGCAGCGAGCTTGCGAAGAGGACGCAGCCGAATAAGGTTCAGGACGCGTACGTTATTAGGTGCGTTCCCCAGATACACGGCGCCAGCCGCGACGCCATCAATTACGTTGCGGAGGCCGTCTCCCGCGAGATCAACGCCGTGACCGACAACCCCATAATATTCCCCGACGAGGACGAGGTCATCTCCGGCGGCAATTTCCACGGTCAGCCCATGGCGCTCGCTTTCGATTTCCTCGGCATAGCCGTTTCCGAGCTTGCGAACGTCTCCGAGAGGAGGACGGAGCGCATGGTCAATCCCGCGCTGTCGTTCGGGCTTCCCGCGTTCCTCACCAAGCACGGCGGAGTCAATTCCGGCTTCATGATCGCGCAGTACTCGGCCGCCTCCATGGTCTCCGAGAACAAGGTCTACGCGCATCCAGCGAGCGTCGATTCGATACCCTCTTCCGCCAATCAGGAGGATCACGTTTCCATGGGCACCACCGCAGCGAGGAAATGCCGCATGATACTGGACAACGCGCAGAAGGTCATCGGCATAGAGCTAGTCACCGCGCATCAGGCGCTCTGGCTCCGCAGCGAGGAGGGCAGGGGAAATATGGCTCCCGCCACGAAAGCCGTGTACGATCTGCTTGAGACAAAGATCGCGCCGATCGAGACGGACGTCGTGATGTACCCGAATCTCGCCGCCGCCGATAAGCTCATCAAGGCGCACGCGATCGCACCCGCCGCCGAAAAGGTCTGCGGCGCGCTCAAATAAAGAACTGCGGCTTTGGCCGTGCAAATAAAAACGGAAAGGAAAAAGCTATGGAAAACAGTAAGATCTCCGGAGCTATGACGATAAAGCTCGACGCCGTTCTTCCCGAGTATCCCAAGTTCGAGGAAGGCCGCCGCCGCGCTCCCGACAGGGGCTTCCGTCTCACCAAATCGCAGACTCAGCTCGCCCTGAGGAACGCCCTTAGGTACGTTCCCGAGGAGCTTCACGAGAAGCTCGCTCCCGAATTCCTCGAGGAGCTCAAGACGAGGGGCAGGATCTACGCCTACCGTTACCGTCCCGAGGGACGTATCTGGGGCAAGCCCATCGACGAATACAAGGGCAACTGCATCGAGGGCAAGGCCTTCCAGGTCATGATAGACAATAACCTCGATTTCGAGATCGCCCTCTATCCCTACGAGCTCGTTACCTACGGCGAGACCGGTCAGCCCTGCCAGAACTGGCTCCAGTACCGCCTTATTAAGAAATATCTCGAACAGCTCACCGACCATCAGACTCTCGTTCTCGAGAGCGGCCATCCCGTCGGCCTGTTCCCCTCCAAGCCCGAAGCTCCCCGCGTGATACTCACCAACTCCATGATGGTCGGCATGTTCGACAATCTTGAGGATTGGGAAGTCGCGGAGGAGATGGGCGTCGCCAACTACGGTCAGATGACCGCGGGCGGCTGGATGTACATCGGCCCGCAGGGCATAGTCCACGGCACGTTCAACACCATACTCGGCGCGGGCCGCAAGTATCTCGGCATTCCCGAATCCGGCGACCTCAGGGGCAGGGTGTTCGTATCCTCCGGCCTCGGCGGCATGAGCGGCGCGCAGCCCAAGGCGGCCAACATCGCGAACGCCGTCGGCGTATTCGCCGAAGTCGACCGCAGCCGTATCCAGACCCGCTACGATCAGGGCTGGGTGAACGTCATCTCCGACGATCTTGACGAGGTCTTCGCTCTTGCCGAGGAGCACAGGAAGAACGGCACGACGATCTCCATCGCCTATCACGGCAATATCGTCGACCTGCTCGAGGCGGCCGTCAAGCGCGGCTTCAAGATCGATCTGCTCTCCGACCAGACCTCCTGCCACAACGTCTATAACGGCGGCTACTGCCCCGTAGGCTACACCTTCGAGCAGAGGACTCAGCTCCTCCATACCGACAGGGAAGCCTTCAAAAAGGCCGTAAACGCCTCCCTGCGCCGTCATTTCGACGCCATCTGCGCCCTCAAGAAGACGGGCACCTATTTCTTCGATTACGGCAACTCCTTCATGAAGGCCGTTTACGACGCGGGCGTAAAGGAGATCAGCCGCAACGGTCACGACGAGAAGGACGGCTTCATATTCCCCTCCTACGTTGAGGATATAATGGGCCCGATGCTCTTCGACTACGGCTACGGCCCGTTCCGCTGGGTCTGCCTCTCCGGCAAGGAATCCGATCTTATCGCGACGGATCACGCCGCCATGGACTGCATCGATCCTGACCGCCGCTTCCAGGACAGGGACAATTACAACTGGATCCGCGACGCCGAGAAGAACAAGCTCGTCGTCGGCACCCAGGCGAGGATACTCTATCAGGACGCCGAGGGCCGCACGAGGATCGCGCTCCGCTTCAACGAGATGGTGAGGGAGGGCAAGATAGGCCCCGTCATGATCGGCCGCGACCATCACGACGTTTCCGGCACCGACTCCCCCTTCCGCGAGACCGCCAACATAAAGGACGGCTCGAACGTAATGGCCGATATGGCCGTGCAGTGCTTCGCGGGCAACGCCGCGAGGGGCATGAGCCTCTGCGCGCTGCATAACGGCGGCGGCGTCGGCATCGGCAAGTCCATAAACGGCGGCTTCGGCCTCGTTCTGGACGGCTCCGAGCGCGTGGACAACATCATCAGGTCCGCTATGATGTGGGACGTCATGGGCGGCGTCGCAAGGCGCGCCTGGGCGAGGAACCCCCATTCCATAGAGACCTCGATAGAGTACAACAAGAAGCACGAGGGAGAGGCGCACATCACGCTGCCCTACCTCGTTTCCGACGAGCTCATCGAAAAGATGACCGAGGATATGTGATAAATCAATACGGAGGATAGAATACCATGGCAAAGATCATCGAATGCGTACCCAATATTTCCGAGGGCAGGAATCATGAGGTAATCGAGGCCTGCATCGACGAGATCAGGAAGACCGCGGGCGTCACCCTTCTGGACTACTCCAGCGACGCCAGCCACAACAGGAGCGTCATCACCTTCATCGGCGATCCCGAGGGCGTCATAAACGCCGCCGTCGCGCTTGAGAAGAAGGCGAAGGAGCTCATAGACCTCAATCACCATAAGGGCGAGCATCCCCGTATGGGCGCTGTGGACGTATGTCCGCTCATCCCCCTCAAGGACTGCACCAAGGAGGAGACCGTCGAGTATTCCAAGAAGCTCGGTCAGCGCATCTGGGAAGAGGCGGGCGTTCCCGTGTTCCTCTATGAGGATTCCGCTTCCGCGCCACACCGCGTGAACCTTGCGGATATCAGGAAGGGCCAGTTCGAGGCCATGCCCGAGAAGGTAAAGGATCCCATGTGGACTCCCGACTTCGGCGGCGCCTACTGCCATCCCACCGCGGGCTGCACCGCCGTCGGCTGCCGTATGCCGCTCGTTGCTTTCAATATCAACCTCTCCACGGATAACGTCGATATAGCCAAGGCCATCGCCAAGATCATCCGCCGCAAGAACGGCGGCTTCGACTGCGTCAAGTCCAACGGCTTCCTCATCGAGGTAGAGGCCGATCCCGAAAAGGGCGTTCCCGCGCACAAGTACGCGCAGGTCTCCATCAACATGACCGACTTCAACCGCACTCCGCTTTACCGTGTCGTCGAGGTCACCAAGGCCGAGGCAAGGCGCTGGGGCGTGTGGGTGACCGGCACCGAGATCGTCGGCCTCACTCCCATGAAGGCTTTGACCGACTCCGCCGAGTATTACCTCCAGCTCGAGGGCTTCGATTTCGATAAACAGATAATCGAAAACTATCTGCTGTGAACCCATCCGCCGAATACGGCTTCGCCTTCCGCGAAAACGGAAGGGCAGGGAGGAAGGACGGATCTATGCTGCTCATTAAAAACATAGGAATGCTTGCGACTGCGGAGGGGAAAGCTCCCCTTCGCGGCCGTGATCAGCACGAAGGCGTCAGGATAATCAGGGACGCCGCTGTACTCATAAACGGCGATACGATACAAGCCGTGTACGAAAACGGCGAGGCTCCCGCCTGCGATAACGTTATAGACGCCAAAGGCAGCCTCGTTACCGCCGGTCTTGTCGACGCGCACACCCACCTTATTTTCGGCGGCTGGCGTCAGCATGAAGTCCCCCTTAAGCTGAGGGGCGCCGGGTATCTCGAGATCCTTCAGGCGGGCGGAGGCATACTCAACACCCTCACCGCCACGAGAAAAGCCTCGGAGGACGAGCTTTACGGCAGGGCCGCTAAGGCGCTCGATGAAATGCTGGATCACGGCGTTACCACCGTGGAGGCGAAGTCCGGCTACGGCCTCAACGTGGAGGACGAGCTGAAACAGCTCCGCGTGATAAGAAGGCTGAATACCGAGGGCGGCTTCAGCGTCGTCCCGACTTTCATGGCCGCGCACGCCGTGCCCCCTGAGTTCAAGGGCGATCCCGACGGGTATATCGAGTTCATCTGCACGAAGATACTGCCCAAGGTCGCCGACGACGAGCTCTGCGAGTTCGTGGACGTGTTCTGTGAAACGGGCGTGTTCGACGTCGAGCAGTCGAGGAAGATGCTGACGTACGCGCAGGCTTACGGCTTTAAGGCGAAGATCCACGCGGACGAGATAGACGCCATAGGCGGCTCCGTACTGGCGGGGGAGATCGGCGCGGTCAGCGCGGAACATCTCATCGCCGTTGACGACGCGGGCATTGCCTCCATGGCAAGGGGCGGCACGACGGCCTGTCTGCTCCCCGGAACGAGCCTGTACCTCGGCAAGGATTTCGCACCCGCGCGCAAATTCATCGAGGCGGGCGTCCCCGTCGCCGTCTGCACGGATTTCAACCCCGGCTCCTGTCCGTCGGACAATCTCCAGCTCTGCATGAACCTCGCGTATCTCAGGTACCGCATGACGCCGGAGGAAGTGCTTTCCGCCGTCACGCTGAACGCCGCCTGCGCGATAGGCAGGGGAGAGACCGTCGGCTCCGTCGAGCCCGGCAAGCAGGCCGATCTCGTAATATGGGACGCGCCGGATCTTGATTACCTCGTTTACAGAATGGGAAGCAATTTGGCTTCCGTCGTTATAAGGAAAGGAGAAATAGTAAAATGAAACTCACCGAAATGACAGTTGCCGATTACATGGAGCTTCTGGGCTCCGACGCACCTGCCCCCGGCGGCGGAAGCGCATCCGCTCTCGTCGGCGCGCAGGGCGTAGGCCTCTTCACGATGGTCGCCGGCCTCACCCTCGGCCGCAAGAAGTACCTTGACTTCACCGATAACTGCAATATGATAATCGAGCAGGGCAAGCCCGTTCAGCAGGAGCTCATCGCCCAGATCGACCGCGATACCGAGGCGTTCAACCTCGTCTCCGCCGCTTTCAAGATGCCCAAGGAGACCGATGAGGAGAAGGCCGTCAGGAAGGCCGCCATACACGACGCGACCATAGTCGCCACCAACGCGCCCTTCTACACGATGGAGCTCTGCCACAAGGGCATAATGCTCGGCAAGGAGCTTGTCGGCAAGTTCAACACCAACTGCGCTTCCGACCTCGGCGTAGGCGCGCTCAATATCAAGGCGGCCGCGTACGGCGCATGGCTGAACGTGCTCATCAACGTTTCCGGCCTCGATGAGGAGACCGCCGCCGATTACAAGTCGAGGGGACAGAAGCTCCTCGACGAGATCGACGAGGCTTACGCCTACATCTACGGAGCGGTCATGCAGCTCATGTAAGCAAAACGAAATAAACAGCCGCAGGCAGATCCTGCGGCTGTTTTTTTGATCCTTTATTCCTTCTTCAGCTCGTAATATGCGAAGCCGTCCCGTTCTTCGACGAACCGGAATCCGAGCTTGTCGAGAACGTGCCGGCTCCTTGAGTTTTGTATTAGCGTGTCGGCCTTAACTGCGTTCATCCCGAGCTCGTTAAAAGCGTATTCGACCGCGAGCCTTTCGGCCTCTGCGCCGTAGCCTTTGTTTTTAACGGCGTCGTTTTTAAGATGTACGCCGAGCTCGCAAACGCCGGTGGCATTGTCGATATTCTTCAGCACGACTTCGCCTATGACGTTCCCGTCAAGCATTATTGCAAAGGACAGCCTGTCTTTTGCGCGCAGCCGTTTCTCGAAATGCGCGTCGACTCTTTCTGCGTCGTATCCAAGGCTCCTTGCCCTTTCGTACGCCGCCGGATCCGTGAACATGACGGGATCGTATTCAAACCCGCGGAAAAGCTCGTGAAAGAGCCCGCGCGTCATTTTAACGAGCTCAACGCTCATTTGCCTTCAATGCCGCCTCGACGACGTGGCTCATCAGCACGCTCGTCGTAACGCCGCCCACTCCGCCGGGAACGGGAGTCATCGCCGAGACGACGGGGTATACCTCGTCGAAGTCGACGTCGCCCACTATGCGGCCCTTCTCCTCGTCCCAGTTGATGCCGACGTCGATAACGATCTGATCTTCTCTCACGAAATCGGCGTTGACCATACCGGCGCAGCCCGCCGCCGCGACGAGGATATCGGCGTTCCTCGCTTTCGAGGCGACGTCCTTCGTGCGGGTATGGCATACGGTAACGGTGGCGTTCTTTTTTATCAGCATCATCGTGACGGGCTTGCCTATTACGAGGCTCCTGCCGATCACCGTGACGTTCTTTCCGGTGAGCTCTATCCCGTAATGATCCAGAAGCTCTATCACCGCCTGCGCCGTGCAGGGCGCGTAGCCCAGGGGCTTCTGCGCGTAAACGCCCGCCATGGACATATCGGTTATGCCGTCCATATCCTTTTCGGGTATCAGCGTGTTGCAGACGAGCGCCTCGTTGATGCGGCGGGGGAGGGGCTTGAACATGAGCACGCCGTGGATGGAATCGTCGGCGTTTATCTCCCTGATGGCTGATATCAGCTCTTCCTCGGTCACGTCCTCGGGGAATATCCTCTTAACGACGTCAACGCCGACCGAAGCGGCGCGCTTGACGGCCCCGTTTTCATAGGAGAGATCGTCCGGCCTTTCGCCGACCCTTATTATGCAGAGCGTGGGGATAACGCCCCTTTCGCGAAGCCCCGCCGCTTTTTCGGCAGCCCTTTCGGTTATCGCCGCTGCGACAAGATTGCCCTTCAATAATACAGCCATAGTATTACCTCACTCAAGATCGTTTCCGTTTGCGAGCATAATTCGCAGTATCTCCCTGTCGGTCTCGCGCATTCCGTCCTTGCCGAGCCTGCCGATGTTCGCGATGGTGTTCTCAACGCCCTTGGAGATTATCCCGTCGCCGCCCTGGAACTCCATGCCGCGGACGTACATCTGGTAGCCCAGTATGCCCGCGTCAACTGCGGAGGCGATCTTCGCAGCGCAGCTGGGCTTCGCGCCGTCGCAGACGATGCCGCTGACGATGGCGAGGGAATTGACGAGCGTATGCGCCACGACGTCGAAATTGCCGCCCAAAAGGTAGGCAATGCCGGCGCCCGCTCCGCAGCCCGCGTTCACCGCGCCGCAGAAGGCGGAGAGCCTGCCTATCCAGGTCTTCTGGTGTATCGTTACGAGATTGGAAACGCAGAGGGACCTTAACAGCTTGTCCTCGCCCACGTCGTACTCCCTTGCGTAGACTATCACGGGAAGCGAAGCCGCCATGCCCTGGTTGCCGCTGCCTGAGACGATTATGACGGGCATTTCGCACCCGCTCATCCTCGCGTCGGAGCCCGCGGCGGCCATTGCCTTGGCCCTTATCTTCACGTCGTAGCCGTAAACGTCGAGCAGTACGCGGCCTATCCTCGCGCCCCAATTGCCCCTTATGCCTTCGTTGGCGATGGCGGTGTTGTATTCTATCTGGCGGCCGATGGTCTCCCTGATATCGTCAAGCTCGACGGTGTCGGCAAAATCGACTATGTCCTTTATCGTGAGCAGGCCGCGGTCGGTAAGGCCCTGGGAGCTGAGCTCGATCTCAGGCGCGCTGAAGAGCGTCTCGCCGTTCTTCTGGATGAGCACCACGTTGGTGTGATAATCCTTGATACGAAGGCGGCTGAACTCGCGCTCCTTGTGCATGGTGATGTCGATATCGAATATGACGTCCTCCTTCGAGGGGCGGACTATCATCGGCACGCTGTGCATGAATTCCTTGATGAGAGGCTTTTTATCCTCGGGAACGTTTGAAAGCACCTCGAGAACTCCGTCGGCGTTGCCGACGACTATGCCCGCGGCAGCCGCGGCCTCGATGCCCTTCAAGCCGCCCGTATTGGGGACTATGACGGATTTGACGTTCTTGATAATGTTGCCGCTTACGGTGATCTCGACCCTGTCGGGAATGGAACCAAGCACGCTCCTCGCTTTTGCGGCGGCGAAGGCGATCGCAATGGGCTCGGTGCATCCCATGGCGGGGACGAGCTCCTCCTTGAGGATATCGATATAGGCTTTGTATTTGGGATCAGTAGGCAGCATGGACTTGACCTCCCGAAAAATCTGCTTTTTACATTATACATTAAAAAGTCCCGTTTTTCAAGGAGAGCGCGGCCGATGACGCAAAAAGATAAAAAAGAAAGGAAAATGTCGTAAATCGTAAAAAAACCGCCATTCGAAAGCTTGACAAGCAGAGCTATCCGGTGTATAATATATAAGAATACGGGCCAAGCTATGCGCGCGGCTCAATACTAACGGAAGTGAGATTAAAAATGAGTACACAGCTTAAAGACATTGCTGAAGAAATGCATCAGAAATCAATGGCCGCGAGGGACTGGGTATTCCAGGTCATCCGTACAGCCATCATCCGCGGTGTCCTGCCCGGAGGTATGCCTCTCCGTCAGGATGAGATCTCGGCGCAGCTTTCCGTCAGCCACATCCCCGTAAGGGAAGCGTTCCGTCAGCTCGATGCTCAGGGCCTCGTCAGGATCTACCCGAACCGCGGCGCAGTCGTTACCAAGCTCACCAAGGAAGAACTTGAGAATGCCATGGATACCCGCATCATACTTGAGCTCGGCGCTATCCGCGCGGCAGTTCCCCACATGACCGATGAATGCATCGAAAAGGCAGAGGCCATTCTTGCCCAGGCTTCCGAGGAGGACGATCCCAACAAGCTTGAGGATCTGAACCTCCAGTTCCATTTCGCTCTCTATGAGGCTGCGCAGAATCCCTTCATTCTCCAGCTCATCGAGCAGCTCCACGCCAACGTCGACAGGTACATCCGTCCCTACTACACCCCCTCCGAGGCGTACGCTCAGACGGTCGGCGAGCACCGCAACCTCATCGAGGCCTGCCGCAACGGCGACGTTGAATATGCCTGCGCGATCCTCCGCACCCATCTTGAGAAGACGAAGGTCCTTTCCATCAACTCTCCGCTTCTCGCCGTATAACGAATGATTTGCCATAGCCCCCGCAGATCATGCGGGGGGCTTTTGCATTGAAAAAGGAGCATAAAAAGGCTCTCCCGTGCATGCGGGAGAGCCTTTGGTTTTACTTGTTACTCGGCCTTGGATACCTCTGCGGCCTTCTTTTCCTTCCTGCGGCGGGAGGATCTCTTTACGATAACGACTATCACGATGACTATGACGGCGATAATAACAGCCCATACGATGATGACGGGCAGATTGCCGAGGAACCAGAGAGCAAACTCCCTGAACCCGTAGCCGACGGAAGCGAGGCTGTCGCTGAATTTGACGGAGAGCTCCTTGCCGAAGCTTTCCTTCTCGACGGGGGTCTCGCGCTCGACTTCGGAAATGCTCATCCTGACGGTGCTGTAAGCTACGAGGCTGTCGTAACTGCGAAGCTTTGCCTCATAGGACTCGATCTGGTACCTGACGTCCGAAAGCCTGTTCTGGAGCAGGATAATGGTGTCCAGATCCTCGGCGTCGGCCAGGAGCTTGAGGAGCGTATCGTACTCGGTGCGGATGGAGCTGAGCCTTGCCTCTATATCGACGTAGGTATCGGTGACGTCGTCCACGTCCTCGTGGCGGCTGATTATGTTGCCGAGCCCGTCAACCGCGGCGAGGAACTCGTCCAGCTTATCGGCGGGGATCCTGACGACCATTTCCGCATAGCGAAGGCCGTAGTATTTATAGCTGCGGGATTCGACGTTGTTGGACTGGATATAGCCGCCGACGGAGAGCGTCTTCTCGGTCACGGAACGGAGGAATTCGTCGAACTCAAGCGCCTCGATAGTGAGGTTCGCGTTCCTTATGACCTTGCGGCCTGCGAATATGTCGGTGTTCTGGGCGTCGCTGTCCTGCTTGGATTCGCCGGGAGCGGCGTTGTAGGATTCACTCTGGCTAAAGGAATCGCTCTTGCCGTGGATCCCCTGCTGAGGGGCAAAGGAGCTTGGGGACGTGCTCTCGGCATTCTTGCTGCAGCCTGTCAATACCATGGCGGCGCAGAGTATCAGAGTTGTCAGTATGACAACGAGCTTTTTCATTTGATAAACCTCCTTGGGTATCGTTCTGATAATATAACGCATCGGGAAGGCGTTCGGTTCCGCCGATCCCAAACTTTTTTTCAGACGAGCAGCGACGAGATGGCTCCGTCAAGGCTGTTTATAAGGCGGTCGCGCCTCTCAAGCGCGGCGTCTGCGGAATCGCCGACAGCGCCTATATAAATCTTGAGCTTCGGCTCAGTTCCGCTGGGGCGTACTACCGCCCAAGCTCCGCCGGGAAGCAGGTACCTCAGCGCGTTCGCGCGGGGCAGACCGGTGGAGGAAGCTTCGCCGCAGGTGAGATCCAGCCTCTCCTGCAGATCGTGATCCTCATAAACGAGCACGGGCTCTCCGCCTATTGCGGTAAGGGGATGCTCCCTCAATTCCCGCATCGCGGAGGCGATCTTCTCCATGCCTTCCTTGCCGGAAAGGGAATAGCTCTTCACGCTCTCAAGGTAATGTCCGAATTCGGAATAGATCTCCTCGAGCACGTCGTACAGCGTCTTGCCCTGCTCCATGTACCAGCAGGCGGCGTCGCATACCAGCATGGAAGCGCATACGGCGTCCTTATCGCGGGCAAAGCCTCCGGCAAGGCAGCCGTAGCTTTCCTCAAACCCGAACAGGAAGGTGTATTCGTCTGTCTTGGCGCAGTGCTCTATCCATTCGGAGATGAAGCGGAAGCCCGTAAGAACGTCCCTTATTTCGACGCCGTACTTTTCGCAGATGGCGTCGGCGAGCGTGGTGGAGACGAACGACTTGACGACGAGCCCGTTTTCGGGAAGGCGGCCCTCCTCATAGAGGGAGGAGAGTATGTAGTTCGTTAGAAGAGCGCCGGTCTGGTTGCCCGTCAGCATCATGAATTCGCCGTCCTTCTTCCTGACGGCAACGCCCAGCCTGTCCGAATCGGGATCGGTTGCGAACATGATATCCGCGCCGACCTCGTCCGCGAGCCTTCGCGCGAGTGTGAACGCGTTCTTATCCTCGGGATTGGGCGCCTTGACGGTCGGGAAATCTCCGTCGGGCTCCGCCTGCTCGGGAACTACGTGAAGATCGGTCACGCCAACTCTTTTCAGTATCTCCGTCACGGGGACCCTGCCGCTGCCGTGCAGCGGGGAGTAGACCGCGTTCAGCTTATGTCCGTTCTCCCTCAGGTTATCGGGGTGTATGAGCAGGCTCATGGTGCATTTGTAATACTCCTCGTCGATCTCGCTGCCGATCACGGTGAGAAGACCGGATGAGAGCGCAAGCTCCGTAGGCATGGTCTCAACGCCGAAATAATCGAATCTGCGGATGCATTCGAGTATCTTGCCCGCTCTGTCGGGGGCGCACTGGCCGCCGTCCTCCCAATAGACCTTGTAGCCGTTGTATTCGGGCGGATTGTGGCTTGCGGTGATGACTACGCCCGCAATGCAGTTGAGGTGCCTTATAGTGAACGAGAGCTGGGGCACCGAATGGAGCGTGGAGTAGAGATAGCATTTTATGCCGTTCGCGCAGAGCGTCAGCGCGGTCTCCATTGCGAAAATGTCGGAGCGGTTGCGCGAATCGTAGGCTATTGCCACGCCGCGCTTTGCGCCTTCTTCGCCCTCGATCTGCATGATCGCTTCGGCAAGGCCGCGTGAAGCGCGCCTTACAACGTACCTGTTCATGCGGTTGGTGCCCGCGCCGATTATCCCGCGAAGACCTGCGGTGCCGAATTCAAGCTCCGTATAGAAGCTCTCCTCGCGCGTCTTCTCATCGGTAAGCTTCGCCATATCCGCGGAGAGCAGGGGATCTTCAGCGGCTTTTTCGAGCCATCTTTCATATTCGTTTCGCCAATCCATATCAAAACCTCCGTAAGCAGTTCAAATGACAAATATTCCAACAACTATATTATACCTCAAATCTCCGTCAATGCAAGAAAAAAGCGGAGAGCGATCGCTCTCCGCAAAAGCTGCGTCCATTAAAGCTCCATGCTTCCCGTGGTGCGGGGGAAGGGGAGGACGTCCCTTATGTTCTGCATGCCGGTGATGTACATGAGGATCCTCTCGAAGCCCATGCCAAAGCCCGCGTGCTTGACTCCGCCGTACTTCCTGAGGTCGAGATACCACTCGTAATAGCTCATATCCATGTGAAGATCCTCGATCTTCTTCCTCAGCACGTCGTAGCGCTCCTCACGCTGGCTGCCGCCGATGATCTCGCCCACGCCGGGAACGAGCAGGTCCGCCGCCGCGACGGTCTTTCCGTCGTCGTTCAGCCTCATATAGAAGCTCTTTATCTCTGCGGGGTAATCTGTTACGAATACGGGGCAGTTGTAGACCTCTTCGCAGAGATAGCGCTCGTGCTCGGTCTGCAGATCGCAGCCCCAGTAAACGGGGTACTGGAATTCCCTGCCGCAGTTTTCGAGTATCTCAACGGCCTTCGTGTAGGGAAGACGGACGAAATCGGAGTCGACGACGTGGGTCAGCCTCTCGATAAGGCCCTTATCCATGAAGTTGTTGAAGAACGCCATCTCGTCGGGGCAGCGCTCGAGAACTGTCTTTATGATGAACTTGATCATCTCCTCGGCGATATCCATATAGCCGTTCAGATCGCAGAACGCCATTTCGGGCTCCATCTGCCAGAACTCGGCCGCGTGACGGGCGGTGTTGCTCTTTTCGGCGCGGAAGGTCGGGCCGAAGGTGTAGATGTCGCGGAAGGCCATCGCGAAGGCCTCGCCGTGGAGCTGACCGGAAACGGTCAGGTTGGCGGGCTTGCCGAAGAAATCCTGCGTGTAATCGACGGAACCGTCGGGGTTCTTGGGCGGGTTCGCCATATCGAGGCTCGTCACCCTGAACATCTCGCCCGCGCCCTCGCAGTCGCTCCCGGTGAATATCGGAGTGTGGACGTAGAGGAAGCCGCGCTCATCAAAGAATTTGTGGATCGCCATCGCGATGACGTGACGCACGCGGAATACGGCCTGGAAGGTGTTCGCCTTGGGCCTGAGATGCTGGATGGTACGCAGATACTCGAGCGTGTGGCGCTTCTTCTGAAGCGGATAATCGTTCGGGCAGTCGCCGTCGATCGTGATGGAATTCGCCCTGATCTCGAAAGCCTGCTTGGCTTCGGGGGTGAGGACGAGCTCGCCGTTCACGGTGATGGCCGCGCCTGTCGAAAGACGCTTGACGGTCTCCGCGGGGATGACGCCGTTCTCGTAAACGATCTGGACGCTGCGGAAACAGGAACCGTCCGAAAGCTCGACAAAGCCAACGGACTTGGATTCGCGGGCGGTCTTTACCCAGCCCGAGACCTCGATCTGGCCCTCGTACTTTTCGGGAGCCTTGTGCAATTCGTAAAGTCGTACCATAATATGCCTCTTCATAAAATATGATTAAATTGTATTTTACCACATCGGTTTTTGATTGGCAATACCGAAAAACGAAAAAGAACAAAAAGAGGCCCCGGATTTTTCCGGGGCAGGTCATCTTTTGATCATTACACGGGTCTCGCGTTCCTGACGGCGTCCCAAACGCCGGCTTCCGTGACGGCTTTTGATGCGAGCGCGAAATCGCCCACTCTTTCGGGGGTGTGCGCGTCGCTCCCGATGATGAGCCCGCAGCCCGCTTCCTTTATCGCGATAAGCTCCTGCTTTGAAAGAGTCACCCTCGCGGAATTGACCTCGAGGAGTATCCCGAGCTGACGGCAACACTTCGCCATATAGGGGACGTCGACCTTAAGATAGAGATTGGGATGCGAAATGATATCCGCCCTGCATGCTTCCGCGGCGGCGAGTATTCCCTCGGCGTTCCTGTGAGGATCGTTCTTTATGCCCAAAAGGCTCTCGCCCCAGATGCCGAGCGCGTGCCGGTTGAAGGGAGCGACGCTCTTGTGGTAGCCAATGATCACGACGCCGTAATCCTCGCGGTTTTTCGGGCAGTCGGATCTGCCGAAGCCTGTTACGTTCAGCTCGAGGCCGTTTCTGACCTCTATCCTGTCGGCGAACTCGCGCCTCAGCTCCGCTATCTCAAAGTTCAATCTTTCGAGCTTTTTGCCGCGCACGCCGAACGTAAAATGCCCCGGCCCGTGCTCCGATATCGCGATGCATTCGAGCCCGCGGTCTATGGCCGCAAGCACGTTGTCGCGAGGGGAGCCCGCGCCGTGGCTGTAGTAGGTGTGCGTATGAAGATCGGAAAAAACCTTATACTCCGCCATTTATTTCTTGGGATTCATTGCTCCGTAGAACGGAAGATTGGCGATAGCCCTCTTCTTCCTGCCGATGATGATGAGGAAGGACTCGAGAAGAGCGCACATCGCGGTGCCGGTCTCATACCCGCAGATGCGGTAGAGATCGTCCTGTCGGGAGGTGCAGATGAAATGATCCGCATACTGCTCGGCGACGGAGTTGACGAGATTGGTGACGAATGCCGTCCTTGCGCCTTTCTCCTTGGCGATACGGATGCTGTCGATGGTGTGCTGAGTCTTGCCCGTCCTCGTGAGGCCGATAGCAAGATCGCCCTTGCCGAGACAGCCGGCATAGGTCTCCATAACGCTGCGGTTGTCGATAACGACGGAATCGATGCCCATGCGGCAGAGCCCGTCGGATACGTTGATGGCAAGCTGCACGCAGTTGCCGACGCAGAACCAGACGACGCGCCTGCACTTGCAGATCTCTTCCGCAAGCGCGGTGAGGCCCGCGGTATCGAGCACGCGGAGAGTGGACTCGATGGCGGTCATGTGACCGATCATCAGCTTCTGGATGAGAAGCTCGTCGGAATCGCTGCTCGAAATGGGCAGCTTGCTCTCGTGTTTGATGGTCGAGGTTCCGCTTGCGAGCGAAACGCGGAAATCCATGAATCCGCTGTAACCGAGCTTGCGGGCAAGCCTCGTTACTGAAGGCACGCTGACGCCGGCTTCACGGGCGATGTCGTTGATCACCATGTGCGCCGCGCGGTCCGGGTCGGAAAGTATGAAATCGGCGACCTTTCTTTCCGCAGGCGGAAGCGTAGAGTAAACGGAACTGAGTTTCATTCTTGCAGGCATTATATGATCCCCCCATCTGTGCCTTGGAATGTAAATACTGATAACTTACTTTATCATGTTTCAACTTCTTTTTCAATTATTATTCTTTCGAAATTTTAAGAAAAACACGGGACTTTTGCGGGATTTAATAAAATTGTCACATTTTGAGACGTATTTTTGCCTGACAGCCGAATAACGAAGGAGCTTCGGAATAGTCTTGTAAAAAAACAAAAGGGAGCTTCGATCCGTGAATAACAGCGTTCAGCCTGTAAAAATGCTTTTGATAAACGCGAAAAGGGACTGCGCGGTCCTTTCGAACGGCGGCGGCGTCTTCCTTTCGGCGGGAAGCAGGACCATGATCCCCATAAAGGAAGGCGGCGAAACGCTCTTCACGGTCTGGGGAGTGAGCGACGGAGATCTCATTCCCGTTCCCAAGGCGGAAAGGATAGCGGCCCGGAGCGGACGCATAGACTTTTCGACATTCGAAGTCGTCGACTGGGGCGATATCGCGGAGGCGGATATTGAGCCGCTTTTCGTTTCATTTCCCGAAGCCTGCGCTGCCGTTTTGCTCGATCACGCGGAGTACCCCGCGGGCTCCGGCAGGCGGGCGGAGCTTTGGCTTGACGGGGGCCTTATGCTCAGGCTAGGCGGCGTTACGATACCGATAGGACGGGGGAGAACGGGAAGCCTCCGCGTGCTGGACGTCGGCAGCGCGAGGCTGCTCGTGGTTCGGTATGAAAAGCATGAGGGAGCGCAGGGACTTGCGATCTTCAATCCCAACGCGGAAAAGCTGCTCGAATTCGAAGCGGACGCAGCGGGGATAGAGGAGGGCTATCCGACCGCGAGGCGCTTTCTGAATACCGTCGCGGGACACGAAAAAAGGACCCGCTGGGAGTACTCGGGAGGAGCTTTCCACGTGATGGACGATATCACGGGCTTTTTCACGCGTGAAAAGAGGGAGCCCGCTTTTCCGGCGCAAGGCGCGCTTGCCTTTGTTCAGGAGCTCTCTCTCGGGCTCTGGGACGAGGCGAAGGCGAGATTGACGGATGAGCTTCAAAGCGAGCTTTCCGAAAAAGAGGCGTCGGATTACCTCGGCCTATTTGACGAAGCAAGGCTCTCGCCCTTCGAGGAGGGGGAGTACAGAGCCGTCGTCGGGCTTATCGAAAAAAGCGGCAAAGTCCTGAATGCGCGAAGATTCGCGTTCGCCCTCGAGAACGGCCTCATAGCCGATATTACGGAGCTGTAAAACCGTAAACTGTTTCTAAACCCGCCGTTTAGTATTGCTTATCCCGCCTCCGCGTGAACGCCTCTTTGCGGAGGCGTTTTCGATTCGCCGTTTTTCCTTGTTTTCATTACAAAAATCGGGCGGCTTTGCCTCCCGCTCCCCGGGCTCGTTTTCTTTCGCCTCCGTTCGACGTATGCTTTTTGCGAAAATTCATTGTATATAATGATGAATAATGTTGACAAAAACTATGTAAAGTGATTTAATAACCCTGTTGGAGTTTAGTGTTTATAAACTCCGAGTTTAGCATCATTAACGGGGAGGCGCGGCTTTGATCGATATAGGCGACAGGATAAAAAGGCAAAGGCAGAAGCTCGGCCTCACGCAGGAGGAGCTTGCCGCGAGGACGGAGCTTTCAAAGGGCTTCATAAGCCAGCTTGAACGCAATCTGACCTCTCCCTCGATCGCGACGCTTATGGACATACTCGAGGCGCTGGGAATGGATATCTCCGATTTCTTCGCCAAGAACGGCGATGAAAAGGTCGTTTTCACGCCGGACGATATGTTCGTCAAGGATGACGACGAGGTCGGTTCGTCCATCTGCTGGCTCGTTCCCAACGCGCAGAAGAACGAGCTCGAGCCCATTATGGTAACCATCAAGGCGGGCGGTTCGACGTCTCCCGACGATCCCCACGAAGGGGAGGAGTTCGGCTACGTGCTCTCCGGCAGCGTTACGCTCGTTCTCGGCCTGCACAGGTTCAAGCTCCACAAGGGCTCAAGCTTCTGCTTCAAGCCCACGGAAGTGCATTATCTCGTGAACAACGCGCAGCGTGAAGCGCGCGTTATCTGGGTGGCAACGCCGCCTTCCTTCTAAGAATAATCGGGGGTCTCTATGGAAAACAAAAAGCTTATCGAACTTCGCAATATCACCAAGGAATACGACGGGGATCTCGCGCTCGACAACGTGAATCTCTACATCAGGGACGGGGAATTCCTCACCCTGCTCGGGCCCTCCGGCTGCGGAAAGACCACGCTGCTCCGCATAATCGCGGGCTTCATCACGCCCACCTCCGGCGACGTCATAATCGACGGCGCGGATATGAAGGGCGTTCCCCCTCATAAGAGGCAGGTAAACACCGTATTCCAGAAATACGCGCTCTTTCCCCATCTCAACGTGTTCGACAACATCGCTTTCGGCCTCAAGATAAAGAAGGCCAAGAAGGATTACATCGAGGAGCACGTAAACGCCATGCTGAAGCTCGTCAACCTTGAGGGCTACGGCAAGCGCTGGATCGATCAGCTCTCCGGCGGCCAGCAGCAGCGCGTGGCCATCGCAAGGGCGCTCGTTAACGAGCCCAAGGTGCTCCTTCTCGACGAGCCTCTCGGCGCGCTCGACCTCAAGCTCCGCAAGGAGATGCAGATAGAGCTCAAGCGCATGCAGCAGCAGCTGGGCATCACCTTCATATTCGTCACGCACGATCAGGAGGAGGCCCTTACGATGTCCGATACGATCGTCGTCATGAAGGACGGCGTCATCCAGCAGATAGGCAAGCCCACCGATATCTATAACGAGCCGAAGAACCCCTTCGTTGCCGATTTCATCGGCGAGAGCAACATAGTTCCCGGCGTCATGCTGGACGATTACAAGGTCCGCATGAAGGGCATGACCTTCCCCTGCGTGGACGCCGGCTTCGGCAAAAACGTGGAGGTGGACGTGGTCATCCGCCCCGAGGACATCGACATCGTGGCCCCCGAGAAGGCCCGGATGGTGGGCAAGGTGGTCTCCGTAGTCTTCAAAGGCGTCCACTATGAGATCGACGTGGACTGCGGCGGCTATGAGTGGGTGGTCCAATCCACGGACTATGCCGCCGTGGGCGACACCGTGGGCATCTCCATTCCCCCGGACGCTATCCACGTCATGAAGAAGACCCGGGAGAAGAACCTGTTCGACGCCGAGGTCTGGCCGAACGAAGGCATGATCTACATCGACGACGTGGGCTTCGCGGCCAACGATCTGGAAGGCTACGAGAAGAAGGAGATCGCCCTGGTGGAGATCGATCCCGCCAAGGTGCAGATCGTGAACCCCAAGGACGCCAAGCTCACCGGCGTCATCAAGGGCTGCATGTTCCTCGGCACCCACTACCAGATCACCGTCTCCTGCGAGGAGAACGACTGGATCGCCCATTCCGAGGAGTTCATGGAGGACGGCGAAGAGGTGGGCATCCTGGTGGATGCCAAGGACCTCGTTCTGACGGACAAGAAGGAGTAAAGGCCCATGAAGCGCAAGTTCTTCGCCTTTCCCTACATCGTGTGGATGGTCCTGTTCATCGCGGTGCCCATGCTGTTCATTTTCTACTATGCTTTTAACGTGAACGGCCAGTGGACCACCCGGGTGTTCCTGGAGACCCTGCGGAACATGGACTATTGGCGCACCCTGTTTCGGAGCATCCTCATGGCCCTGGGCACCACGGCCATCTGCCTGCTGCTGGGATATCCCATCGCCTACATCCTCTCCAACATGAAGAAGACGGTGGCGGGCTTCATCTCCGTCCTGTTCTTCGTGCCCATGTGGATGAACTTCGTGCTTCGGACCTACGCCTGGAGCGCCATCATCGAGTACGCCATCCCCGATCTTCTGGGGCTCACCAAGTCCATCACCGCCACGCCCGCCGGCCGGACTTTGGCCGTGCTGCTGGTGCTGGTCTACGACTTTTTGCCCTTCATGGTCCTGCCTCTCTACAACACCCTGTCCAAGCTGGATAAGTCCCTGCTGGAAGCGGCACGGGATCTGGGCGCGGACGGCCGGACCGCCTTCATGCGGGTGGTGCTGCCCCTGTCGGTGCCCGGCATCGTGTCCGGCATCACCATGGTGTTCGTGCCGGCCATCACCGCCTTCACCGTTCCGGCCCTCATCGGCATGGGCAACTATTCCCTCTACGGCAACGTGATCGACAACGCCTTCAAGATCCATCCCCAGTACGCTATCGGCTCCACCCTGTCCATCGTGCTGCTGCTGTTCGTGCTGGTGAGCACAGTCATCATGAACTACTTCGACACCGATAAGGAAGGAGGGAGCATCCTGTGAAGCGCTTTGGCCGTTCCCTCAAATATGTCTACCTGGGCCTGATGCTGCTGTTCCTGTATCTGCCCATCCTGTACCTGATCCTCTTCTCCTTCAACGACTTCCCCGTGGTCAGGCGCAGCCGGATGTACACCAACATCGGCAAGTGGAACGGATTCACCCTGGCCAACTACGGGGACATCTTCACCGGCGACGCCGGCAGCGCCCTGCTGCTGACGCTGGAGATCGCCCTCATCACCGGCATCGTGGCCACCATCATCGGCACGGCGGCCGCCATCGGCATCAACAGCATGAAGAAGCGCTCCCGCAGCGCGATCCTCTCCGTGTCCCAGCTGCCCATGGTGAACCCCGATTTGGTCACAGGCATCACGTTCATGATGCTCTTCGTGTTCGTCAACTCCATGCTGGCCAACGTGAATATGAAGATCGGCGACTTTGCCAAGCTCCTGATCGCCCATATCTCCTTCAGCATCCCCTATGTGATCTTCTCGGTGCTGCCGCGGCTGAAGCAAAGCTCCGACATGCTCTACGAGGCGGCGCTGGATCTGGGCTGCTCCCCCCTGGAGGCCTTGTGGAAAGCGGTGATTCCGGACATCATGCCGGGCATCTCCTCCGGCTTCATCATGGCCATCACCATGAGCTTGGACGATTTCGTGGTCAGCTACTTCGTGTCGGATTTGAGATCCAACCTCTCCATCTACATCTACACCCGGGCGGCCCACGGCACGAAGGGCGTGAACCCGGCTCTGGCCACCATCATCTTCATCCCGCTGGTAGCTATGCTCCTCATCGTCAATCTGCGGCGGCTGGCCAAGGAGCGGGAGTATGAGATACAAAACAGGAAAGTCAACATGAAGAAGAAATAGAAAGGGGACTTGAAATGAAAAAAATCCTTTGCCTGGCGCTCTGTGCGCTGATGATCCTTGCCGTTGTCGGCTGCAAGAAAGACGCTTCCACCGGCGCCCAGACTGAGAAGACCGACGGGGCGAACGCCCCCGATGCCGGCGACGAGCTGGTTTTTGCGGACGGCGATCAATACGATACCATCGGCGGCGAGCTGAACATCCTGAACTGGGGCGAGTACATCGACCCGGATCTCATCGAGATATTTGAAAAGGAGACCGGCGTAAAGATCAACTACGTGGAGATGACCAGCAACGAGGAGATGCTTATCAAGCTTCGGGCTGCCGACGGCCTCTTCGATCTGTGCTTCCCCTCCGACTATATCATCGAGCAGATGATCCGGGAGGATATGCTGCTGCCCCTCGATTACAGCCTGATCCCCAACGCCAAGAACATCGACCCCAAGATGAGCGCCTTCACCAACGTGTTCGATCCGGGCAGCAAATACTCCCTGCCCTATATGTGGGGCACCGTGGGCATCCTCTACAACACCAAGATGGTGGAGGAAGACGTGGACAGCTGGGGCATCCTCTGGGACGAGAAGTACACCGGCCAGATCTGGATGTATGACAGCATGCGGGACACCCTGGGCATCACCCTCAAGTATCTCGGGTATGATCTCAACACCCGCAACGAGGCCGAGGTAGCCGCCGCCCGGGATAAGCTCATCGAGCAGGCGCCCATCCGCAAGGGCTTCGGCACGGACAACATGCGCACCTCCATGATCAACAACAAGGGCGCCCTGGGCGTGATCTATTCCGGCGACGCCTATGCCGCCATCGAGGAGAACGAGGACCTCGCCTATGTGGTGCCCAAGGAGGGCAGCAACGTGTGGTATGACAACGTGGTCATCCCCAAGACCGCCAAGAACGTGGCGGCGGCCCACGCCTTCATCAACTTCCTGAACGACGGCAACGTGGCGGCCCGGAACACCGAGTTCATCTGCTACTCCACCCCCAACGCCGCCGCCATGGAGCGCCTGGACGAAAGCTTCACCGAGGACGAGACCTACAATCCGTCGCAGGAGGTGCTGGATCGCTGCGAGGTGTTCCATGACCTGGGCGATTTCGTGGACGTGTTCAGCGCCGCCTGGAGCAAGGTCATCTCCTCCAACTGAGCTTCCTATGACCGACGAGCGAATCCTCCGGCTCAACGAGCTGGCCAAGAAGTATAAGAGCGGCTTTCCTCTGACGGAAGCGGAGCTTGCCGAGCGGGACGCCCTCCGCAAGGAGTATGTGGCCGCTTTCCGGGAGAGCCTGCGCTCTCAGCTGGACAACACCTATATCCAGACCCCCGACGGCCGCCGCACCAGGCTAAAGCCGAAGAGGAAATAGTGTATCGTATGCCGCTTTTTCTTTTCGGGTGAAAAGAAAAAGTGGCGGAAAAAGAAAAGCCAAAAAGAGAAAAGGGAAGGTGCGCATTGCGTCTTCTCTTTCTTGTTTTTTAGGTGCGCCTTTTTACAAAAAAGGTGCGCGTTTTTATTCAGTTCCTCTGAAAAAACTCCAAAATGACTTTGATCGCCTGGTCCATGGCCCGGGGGTCCTGGAATCGGTGGTCGGCGTTGTCGATGGGCACGAACTCCATGAGCTGGTCGTCGGCGAAGGCCCGGACCATTTCCAAGGGAACGATCTCATCTCGGGTGCCGTGGAGGATCAGCACGTCGTCCATGTAGGCCGTGAAGTCTCGGCGCAGCAGGTCCACGGCCCGGATCTCCTCCAGATACGTTCGATCGATGGACACCTTCCGGTCGAAACCCGCCAACACCTCCTTGCCCCTGCGCAGCTTCTCCAGTTCCTCCGGCGTAAGGATGCGCTCGATCTGGATGCGATAGTGGTCCACGGAAGGGCAGCGCAGGGCCATCTTCTGGAAGGGATTCCCATGCTCCAGCA
>JAILRE010000039.1 GCA_024698505.1 Clostridiales bacterium
CATACCCTATGGTGTCAGGTTCACCGCCGGTTTCCTCCATTTTTTGCAAAATCGTGATGGCAGCAGGAACCTCGCGCAGCCTCTGCTCCACCTCAGACCATTCCAAATCCGGATGAAGTTCCTTTTGTTCTGAAAATCTCACTTTCAGTAATTCCAGCATCATGCTCGCCCCCTATAAATCCCGATTTGTTTTGGTCATTATACTATTGTTGACCGACGTAGTCAATTACCTTGCACTTGAGGCAGAAGGAGGCGCTTCCTTACGAAGTGCCTCCTTCGGGGGCGTTTTGTTTTATTCCATTTCGGAAAGATCGACCTTCTCCAGCCCGTTTTCCGTCAGGCGGAGGACTCTCGTCGAGACCTCGTTTATGAACTTGCGGTCGTGGGAGACGGCGATCATGCAGCCGCCGAAATCCTTCAGTATGCGGCGTATGACGGGATTGGAGAGCGGCGAGAAATTGCGGGTGGGCTCGTCGAGTATCAGCACGTCGTAGCCCTCGAGCGCCATCTTGACGAAGAGCAGCTTCGCCTTCTGCCCGCCGGAAAGCTCCTCGATGGGCGATTCCTGCTCGTCCTTCGTGAAGCGGACGCTCCCAAGATACGTGCGCGCCCTCGTCACCGCTTCCTTTTCGCCCGTGGGCGCCAGAAGATCGACGGGCGTTTCATACCCCGCGAGCAGCTCGCGGTAGTCCTGCGGCATGAAGAAGGGCTTTACGTCCCGCCTGCCTTCAAGCTCTTCGGCGATAAGGCGGAGGAGCGTCGTCTTGCCGACTCCGTTCCTGCCGATTATCGAGATATGCTCCGCGGTGTTCACGTCAAGCTCCAACGGCCCCGTCAGGCGCGTCCCGTCCGGCGAAAACAGGCCGCCGCTGCGGAACCTCAAAATCTCCTTCCTTCTCGGAAGCTCCACGCTCGGCAGATCGAGGAATATCGTAAGCTCCGTCACGGGCATTTCGGTCAGGCTTTCGCGCTCCTTTTCAAGGCGGCGCCCCTGGCTCATGACGGAGTGCATCTTCTTTTTCAGCAGCCGGCCCGTCGAGGGATCCTGCCGCGTGAGGTTCCTCTGCGCGGTATCGACCTTTTCGTAGATCTCCCGCCAGCGCTCCTCCTTCTTCCTCTGCTCGTCGCGCTCGAACCTCGCCACCTGCTCCTGATGCGAAAGCGCGCGCTCGCGGGCCTCGATATACTCGCGGTAGGGGACGTTCGCAACGGTGTGCCGCGCCACCTTCTTGTGATGCACGTGCTCGAGATGTATAACGGCCGTCGCGGTGTTTTCGATGAGCGTCTCGTCGTGGGAGACGAAGAGCACGCCGCCATCGAAGCGGTTTATGAACCCCTCCAGCCAGACGAGCGTATCGAGGTCTATATCGTTGGTGGGCTCGTCGAGAAGGAGCATATCGGGCTCCGCGGCCAATAAAAGCGCAAGGCGGAGCTTCACCCTCTCGCCGCCCGAGAGTGTGCGAAGAGCCCGCTTTTCATGCAGCAATCCGGGATCGAGCCCCAGCTCCGCGGCGGCGGCTTCCGCCCGCCAGAGGGGAACGCCGGAGGAGGCGGCAAGGCTCTCGACGCTTCTTTCAAGCTCCCTCGGGGTAAGCTCCTGCGAAAGATAGCCCAGGCGGCAGCGGCCCCTGTTGATCGAGCCCGTGTATTCCGCGTGATCCTCGATGAGGGAGGGATCGGCGATAAGCTTCAAAAGGGTGGACTTGCCGTTGCCCTCCTCGCCGATTATAACGGTGCGGTCGCCGTGATTCACGGTAAACGAAATATCCTTCACGAGCGCGCGCCCGCTGTCGGACATGAATATGCTGACGTTATTTAACTGTATCATACTTGTACCCCGCTTATTAACACGAAATGACGCCGCAGCTTTTTACTGCGGTAAATGAAGCTTGAAATGTGTTATTTGCGAATGTTCAAGCCGGGGTACCTCCTGATTTGATGCGGTAATTATATCACAGCCCGAACTGAAACACAATAATATCGGGGAAATTTTCAATAATCCCTTTCTATTGTGACGTCGTCACAGAAAAGACGGCGCAAAAAGGGGTATCCTAAACCCGAAAAATAAAACAGGAGGGCGCCTTTTTCGGCGAACGGGACTATGGAAGCAACTAAAAGAAAGACCGTCATAATCGGCGGCGTGGCCGGCGGCGCGAGCTGCGCGGCAAGGCTGAGGAGGCTCGACGGCGAGCGCGGGATAACGATCCTCGAAAGGGGAGAGTACATCTCCTACGCAAACTGCGGCCTGCCCTATCACGTGGGCGGCGTCATCAAGAACAGGAGCGCGCTGCTCCTCATGACGCCCGAACGCATGAAGGAGCGCTTCGATATCGACGTCCGCGTCAAAAACGAGGTCACGGCCATCGACAGGCAGAACAAGAAGGTCAAGGTCAGGGAGACCGATACCGGCAGGGAATACGAGGAGAGCTACGACGAGCTCGTAATAGCCACGGGCTCGAGCCCCATCCGCCCCCCGATACCCGGCGTCGATTCGAAGAGGATACGCACCCTCTGGACGGTCACGGAGGCCGACGAGCTGAAAAAGCTCATCGAAAATGAGGGCGTTAAAAGCGCGGCCGTCATCGGAGGCGGCTTCATCGGCCTTGAAATGGCGGAAAATCTCCGTCACGCGGGGCTTGCCGTATCCCTCGCGGAGGCGCTCGATCAGGTAATGGCGCCCCTCGATTTCGAGCTGGCGCAGCTCCTGCACGAGAACATAAGGGACAACGGCGTGAAGCTCTATCTCGGCGACGGCGTAGATTCCTTCGAGGAGAGGGAGGACCGCGTAGCCGTTAGGCTCAAGAGCGGCAGAGAGATAGAGGCGGAGCTCGTGATGCTCTCGATAGGCGTAAGGCCGAACGGCGGGCTTGCAAAGGCGGCGGGCCTTGCCGTCAACGCAAGGGGCGGCGTGATCGTCGATACCCATATGCGGACGGAGGATCCCTCGATCTACGCCGTTGGAGACGCGGTCGAGGTGACGGACTTCGTATCCGGCGAAAAAACGATGATCCCCCTGGCGGGCCCGGCCAACAAGCAGGGCCGCATAGCCGCGGACAATATCGCCGGCAGGGATACCGAATACTGCGGCACTCAGGGCTCGTCCGTCGCCAAGGTGTTCGATCTCACCGCGGCGTCGACGGGCGCAAACGAGAAGACGCTCATAAAGCGCGGCCTCAAAAAGGGCGTGGATTACGAGAGCGTTATCATAACCCAGAACTCCCACGCGGGGTATTATCCCGGCGCCGTCCCCATGACGCTGAAGCTCCTTTTCGGCAAGGGGGACGAAAGGATACTCGGCGCGCAGATAGTCGGCAGGGACGGAGTCGATAAGAGGATCGACACGATAGGCACGGCGATGAGGCTCGGCGCGAAGGTCACCGATCTCACAAAGCTCGAGTTCGCGTACGCGCCGCCCTATTCCTCGGCTAAGGATCCCGTCAACATGGCGGGCTACGCCGCGGAGAACCTCATTACCGGCCTCGCCGCGTTCGCGGAATGGAACGAGCCCGACACGAACCCCGAAGCGCAGCTCGTAGACGTTAGGGAGCCCGCCGAGGTGGAGGCGTATCCGATACCCGGCGCGGTCAACATACCGTTGGGAAAGCTCCGCGAAAGGGCTTCCGAGCTCGATCCCGAAAAGGAGACCGTCGTGTTCTGCGCGATAGGCGTAAGGGCGTACAACGGCGCGAGGATACTGATGCAGAGGGGATTCGGGAAGGTCAGGATCTATCCCGGCGGCGCGCGCTTCTACAAGGCGACGCATCCCGTTATCGAAGATGAAACCGACCCTATCGCGGAAAAGGAGATAAAGCCCATGGAAAAAGCCAATGAAATAAAGGAAAAGCTGACGCTCGACTGCTGCGGTATGCAGTGCCCCGGCCCCATAATGGAGGTATTCAGGAAGATGAACTCCATGAAGGAGGGCGAGCTTCTGGAGGTAAGGGCCTCCGATCCGGGCTTCGCGAAGGACGTCGCCTCCTGGTGCAGAAGGACGGGCAACACGCTCGTCTCCAACGAAAGGGACGGCGCGGCGTACGTCGCGGTAATAATGCGCGGCGCTGCCGAAAAGGCGCCCGCCAAGGCGGAGGCCGAGCCCGCGAAGAAGGGCAAGACGATAATCGTTTTCGACGGGGATATGGATAAGGTGCTCGCAAGCTTCGTGATAGCGAACGGCGCCCTCGCCATGGGAAGGCCCGTCACCATGTTCTTCACGTTCTGGGGCCTCACCGCCCTCAGGAGGGACAAAAGCGTCAAGGTCAAGAAGAACCTCATCGAAAAGGCGTTCGGCGTAATGCTGCCCCGCGGCTCGAAGAAGCTCAAGCTCTCCAAGATGAATATGGCGGGCATGGGCACGGCCATGATGAAGGGCATCATGAAGGACAAGAACATCGATTCCCTCGAGGATATGATGAAGAAGGCCATGGAAAACGGCGTTAAGATAATCGCCTGCTCCATGAGCATGGACGTAATGGGCATCCGCCCCGAGGAGCTTATCGACGGCGTCGAGATCGGCGGCGTGGGGACCTACCTCGGCGACGCGGAGGAGTCGGACGTCAATCTGTTCATCTGACGCAAAAAAGGATCGGGAGGGGCGCGATTGCTCTTCCCGATCCTTTGTTTTTCGCGGTCATTCCATCCTGAGCATGAAAATGATCTTTCCGTCCTTCTCGGCAAATACGGTCATGCCGCTTTCGTCCTCCGCCTTGGTGAGAAGGAGGGTATCCCCCTCGAAGCAGGGGGCGCGGTAGACGGCCTCAACGAGCTTCGGATCCAGCCTTTCAAGCTCCGCGCTCGAAAAACAGCCCGTTATCATGCGGATATAGGCGACGTTGTTCATGTGCCCGCCGACGTCTATATCGGTGGAGCGCACCCTGTATTCGGCAAGGGGGACGCGCTCCTCGGGCACTGTGATCCTCGTGAAGGCCTCGGGGCACGCGGACTCGGGGAAGGAGACGAGCTCCGCGGGGTATATGCCCTCCATCGGCGCGAGCCTGCCCGTTTCGGTGTTCATTACGGCCCATTCCGTCTTGCCCCTTACGAGTATTTCTCCGTCCTTAATTATCTCGTAGCTGCGGCAGCCGCGGATCCTCTCGGGCTTCTCGGGCCAGGTGACGAGGCGCGCCTTTTCGCCCACCTCGGGGCGGCGCCGGAAACGGACGGCCGTCTTCGCGACGAGCCAGAACAGGCTGCGCTTTTTTATGTCGGCAACGCCGCAGCCCAGTACGTCGGCGTGCGCGGAGGCCATGTCCATGAACGCGCCGAAGGTATCGTGATAGCTGAGCTTTCCGCTCCTGTCCGCGTTGACGGGCGTGACGGCAAGCTCCTTTTCATAGGTCTCTGTCATATAAGATCCACCGCCTTTTTGAGGCGTCCTTTCGTAAAAAGAGGGGTATCTCCTTTTCCATTATAGCACGGCCGCCCGAAAAGCGGAAGCCGCAGAAGCAAAAAAACAGTTGCGGGCGCGCGCTTTGTTTGCTATAATTCCAATAAAACAAGAACGACAGACGGGAATAATGTCAAACAGGCTCGGTTCAAAATTCAATTTCGCGCTCCTCGGGACGGTCGCCGCGCTCGCGTGGCCGACCATGCTCGAACAGCTCATGCAGACGGCGGTGCAGTACATCGACACGGCCATGGTGGGCAGCATCGGCACGGAGGCTACGGCCGCCGTCGGCTCGACCGCCACAATAAACTGGCTCGTGGGAAGCACATTATCCGCTTTCGGCGTGGGCTTTCTCGCCTACATCTCGCAGGCGAGGGGCGCGGGACGGCATGAAAACGCAAGGGCCGCCTCCGCGCAGAGCGTGTTCGCCGTGCTGGTGCTTGGCGCCCTCTTCACCGCGCTCGCGCTTTCGCTCGCTTCCGTGATCCCCGTCTGGATGCAGGTGGACAAGCCCATCCGCGGGCTCGCCGCGACTTATTTCTTCATACTGTACCTGCCCATGCTCCCCAGGACGGCGACCATCATATTCGGCACGGTGCTCCGCGCGGCGGGCGATACGAAGACGCCGATGCTCGTCGGGCTCGGAGTCAATTTGATAAACGTCGCGCTGAATTTCCTGCTCATTTACGAGCCGCGCACGGTCATCGTTTTCGGCAGGGAGGTTTACCTCTGGGGCGCGGGGCTCGGCGTTGCGGGAGCCGCCGCGGCAAGCGCGATAAGCATAGCGATAGGCGGCGCCGTGATCACAGCCGCGCTCTTCCGCCACCGCGAGATCTCCCCCAAGGGGATCTCCATACTGCCCGACAGGAGCGTGCTCGCCCCCTGCATGCGCGTGGCGATCCCCAACATGCTGCAAAGGTTCGGCACCTCGCTCGGCTACGTCGCGTTCGCCGCAATGATAAACTCCCTCGGCACCGTTTCCACCGCCGCGCACACCGTCGCGAACACGGTCGAGTCGGCGTTCTACGTCCCGGGCTACGGCATGATGGCCGCCGCCGCCACGCTTACGGGCAACGCCATAGGCGCGGGGGACAGGCGCAGGATAAGGGATCTTGCCGTTGTAATGAATACCGCGGAGGCGCTTTTGATGGTGATCTCGGGCGGGCTTCTGTTCGCGTTCGCTCCCAAAATGGCGGGCGTTTTCAGCAGGGACGCGGCGGTCATCGCCCTCGGCATCACGGTTTTGAGGATGGTCGCCTGCTCGGAGCCCATCTACGGCGTCAGCCTCGTGATAGAGGGCATGATGCAGGGCGCGGGAAAGACGGTCGCCCCGTTCATATTCAATATGACGGGCATGTGGGGCGTGAGGATACTCGGCACCTTCATCTGCATAAAGCTCCTGGGCATGGGCCTCATCTCCGCCTGGGCGTGCATGATAGGGCACAACATCCTGCTGTTCGTTCTGTTCGGCGTCTACTACCTGCGGGGACGGTGGATGCCGCCCTCCATGCGGGAGGAAAATATCGCCTAAAAAGGCAATAATAATAAAAACCGTCTGAAAAGACGGTTTTTTCGCATCTTTGTTTTGTCAATGCTTCTTGAGATCCAGCAGCCACGGGGCGATATGGCAGTAGCCCGCGGGATTCTTGACGAGGTATTTCTGGTGGTATTCCTCGGCGGGGCAGAAGTTTTTAAGCGGCAGGAGCTCTACCGCCATGGGAGAAGCGTACTTCGCCTGCTCCTTCGAGAAGCCCGCCTCGATCTCGGGAAGGAGGCTTTCGTCCTCGTAATAGACGCCCGTGCGGTACTGAACGCCCTCGTCCTCGCCCTGCTTGTTAAGGGAGAGGGGGTCTATTATCATGAAATAGTATTCCAGCAGCTCGGAAACGGAGATGCGGTCCTCGTCGAACACTACCTTTACCGTCTCGGCGTGCCCGCTGTCAGAGCAGACCTCCTTGTAGGTGATCTCGTCCTCGGGGCCGTTGGCGTAGCCGGTCTCGGTGGACAGGACGCCTTCGAACTGATCGAAGAAGCGCTGAGTCCCCCAGAAGCAGCCTCCCGCAAAATAGATGGTCTTCATGGTGTTTTCCTTTCGCAGATTAATTCCTGCGTCCATTATACATCGCATTTTCGCTTCTATCAAGCGGTTTTTCGCCCCCTTCGCGGGATTGACCGCCGAGCGAAGGCGCGGTATAATAGTTGTGTGAAAAACGACTGCGGATACATATTTGACGAAGCGGAAAGAAAGGACAAAGATCCCCCGACCCCGACAACGGCTATGAGGCGATCGAATGAGGAAATCGGTATGACGAAGGAACTTGAATGGAGCTGTGAGGGCGAGAGGATGCTCCTCAAAACGAGGGTGTTCGACGTGCTCGAAAGGCGGGAGACCTCGTCAGGCGGCGTGAGCGGCGATTATATCGCGCTCAAGGCCCCCGACTGCGTGGTGGTCGTCCCCGAATACGAGGGGCGATTCGTGCTCGTCAGCCAATGGCGGCACGGCATGGGCGCGGTCACGACCGAATTCCCCGGCGGCGTCATAGACCGTGGAGAGGAGCCCGAGGCCTCCGCATACCGCGAGCTTCTCGAGGAGACGGGGTACCGCGCGGGGAAGCTGACGCTCCTTGGCGTGTGCAGCCCCAATCCCGCGCTCTTCACGAGCAGACTGTATTTCTACCTTGCGGAGGAGCTTTCTCCCACGGGCGAGACGCATCCCGACGCGGACGAGGTGATCTCCGTTTCGGAGGTCCCCGTGAACGAGGTGATCGCCTCCTTCGGCGAGGGACGGTTCGCTCACGCCTTCACAGGCGCCGCGCTGGCGTTTTATCTGAGGCATAGAGGGAAATAAAAAAGCAAATGAAAAAGGGCTTATCTTTGAGCGGCGCCGATCAGGGATTTTCTCTATCTGCTCAAAAGTATTAAGTTGACATACAAAAAGCATGACGTCAAGGTTTATTCCTTTTGTCATGCTTTGTTTTTGTATGAGCTGGGATATGTCTCGCAGGAGCGGTTCGACAAGCTTGGCTTATCGCGTTCCGCGCCTCTCGCGGCGCGTACGCCCACTCGGCTCGAAAAAAACATTTTTCGGCCACGTGGGCGACGCTCGCTTTGCTCGCTTAGGCGGATGCTCCCTAAGGAGCACCCGCCTTTGAAGCCCTTTTTTTATTATACCTTTTACCCGACGGTCGCCATGAAGACCGACTTGCCCTCGACCGTTACGGTCTCGGAGGCCGCGCCGGCGCCCTTGGGGGAGACGTTCCAGCCATCGAGCACGGTCTTGAGGCTGAGCCCCTGATAGGAGACCTCGATGGGCTCCGTGCCGGGGTTGATGACGGCGACCGCGACGAGCTTCTTGTTCTTCATGAACTGTATCTCGATCACGTTTCCGTCCTTGACCTCGCAGACGGGCTCCACGTCGGGATCGGTAAGGAAGGGATTGGCCTTCCTCATCTCGATGAGGCCCATGTAGTAATCGTGCATCTGCATAACGGGAGTATCGGGAACGAGCGCCTCCCAGACTATGTTGTTGACCTCGTCGGAGGCGTTGTAGCTGTTGGAGTTGCCGCCCTTCGTCCTCAGCATCTCCTCGCCCGCGAGGAAGAACGGCACGCCCTTGCCTATCATTATGATGCCCGCGCCGAGGCGGTTCATCAGAAGACGCTCCTCGTCGGAGGCCTCGGGATTGGACTTCATGAGCTTGTCCCAGAGGGTGTTGTTGTCGTGGCAGGCCATGTAGTTGATGACGGCGCTGTTCTCAACGCCCCAGTTGGCCGTGCTGCCCTTTTTGCCGCCGACTATGCCGAATATGACCTGATCGGCGCAGAGCTTGGCCTCCTTGCCGTTGATATAGCCCCTGTCCTTAGGATCGAACACGCTGCCCTTCAGGCCGTCCCTTATTACGTCGTTGAACACGGCTACGCCGCCTATCGCGCCCTCGGACGGAACTATCTTGGATATGTTCGTCTGATTGGCGCGCAGGTTCTCGCGCAGGGGAGAGGCGCCGCCCGTCCAGCCCTCGCCGTAGATCATGGCCTTGGGGTTGATCTCATGCACGGCCTTTTCCACTGCCTGCATGGTGTCGATATCGTGGAGCGCCATAAGGTCGAAGCGGAAGCCGTCGATATGGTATTCGGAAGCCCAGTAGGAGACGGAATCCACCATGAATTTGCGGAACATGGCGCGCTCGGAGGCGGTCTCGTTGCCGCAGCCCGAGCCGTTGGAAAGCTTGCCCGTTCCGTCGTAGCGGTAGTAATAATAGGGAACTATCTTGCTGAAATTGGAATCGGCGGAGTAGGTGTGGTTGTAAACGACGTCCATTATAACGCCTATGCCCGCCTCGTGCAGGGCCATGACCATATGCTTGAACTCGTTTATCCTGACCTCGCCGTGATAGGGATCGGTCGAATAGCTTCCCTCGGGAGCGTTGTAGTTCTTGGGATCGTAGCCCCAGTTGAACTGCGCGCGGTCGGAGCTCTCGTCCACCGTCGCGTAATCGTAAACGGGCTGCAGGTGGACGTGCGTAATGCCGAGCTGCTTCAGGTAGTCTATGCCTACGGGCTCACCCGCGGAATTCTTAAGGCCGCTCTCGGTGAACGCGAGATACTTGCCGGGATATGCCGAGCCGTCTATCTTGTTGGAGAAATCGCGGACGTGCACCTCCCAGATGACGGCCTCGGGATAGGAAGCTATGCCGTCGAAGAAGGTATCGTTCTCCCAGCCCTCGGGATCGGTGGAATCGAGATCGACCACCATGCCGCGGTCGCCGTTCACGCCGACGGCCTTAGCGTACGGATCGACGACCTCAAACGTCCCCAGAGCCGTCGTCACCGTGTAGGTGTAATAGGTCCCCATTCGGATATCGGATACCGAAACGAGCCATACTCCGGGAGCGCCGAGAACGGTCATGGGAACGTGCTGATAGGCCTCGCCTCCGTTGCCCTCCTGATACAGGTTGACGGATACCGCCGACGCGGTGGGAGCCCAGAGCCTGAACTCGACGAGCCCCGCGGGATCGGTAACTATCGCGCCAAGCTCGCCGTCATAGGCGTACTTGTCGTTGAAGGCCGCGGAATCGAACACCTCGGTGGGGAGCACGGTCTTTTTGCCGTAGCCCTCTATCTCGAGCGTGTAGATCTTAGAAACGTCCAGCTCCTCGCCGACCGTCACCGTGCCCATCACGACCTCGTTGTTGAGGCTCGAAAGCCCCGTAACGGGGATCTCCCTTTCGCCGTCCATTACCTTCACCTGATCGAGCGAGGTTATGCGCGCGGCCGGGACCACGGTGTATTTTATCTCGGTCAGGGAGATCATCCCCGCCAGAGTGAATTCTCTTTCCTGATACAAGGTCTTGCCTCCGTCGTCGCTCTTGTAGATCGCGGGATCGCCGGGCTTCAGGTAGACCTCGGTCAGCTCGCCCGTTATCTTGGCAAAGCGGTCCCCGTCGTAATCCTTCGTGGCCTCACCCCAGGAGGTCCCGCCGGGATCGGAGCAGCTCCTTCTGACAATGAAGCCGACCTCGGTCACGTCCTCTGGCACGTTCACGGCGACCTTTCCGCCGTATTCGCACCTGTGGAAGAGGTAGCCGCGCCCGTCGGCGTTCGGGAACCAGATCCACATATCGCAGGTATCGTAATCGACGCCGTCCTTATACCAGTAGAATACTATCTGATTGCAGCCGTCCTCCCGCGGGAGCTCGTAATCCTCGTAGCCCTGATCGGGAGCCGCGGTCTCCTCGGGAGCGTCCGTCGGCCCGGGCTGATCGCCCTTGGGCTTGCATCCCGCAAGGACGCCCAGCAGCATAAGCATGATAAGCAGTAAAGCCGTTATCCTTTTCATGGAAGCAGCCTCCTTGTGATTTAATATATTTATTGTAGCGCAAAAAGTGGAGATTTGCAAGAAGGAATAGAACAAAAAGGCCCGGGGAAGGGCCTTTGTTCGGGCTGCAAAGCTTGAGCGGCGCTTTTCTCACTCCTTCGGGCTGAAGGTAAGGGTGTAGCTCACTGCCGGGGAAACGGTGAAGCTGAAGCTTCCGTTCTCCCGCCAGAGGAGGCAGGGGCCGCTGCTGTCCTCGGGGCCTTCCTCGCCGCCGAAGAACCGGTACGGCTCGGTTTCGTTCCTCCACAGTCGCCCGACGGGGGGCAGATCGCCGCAGGCCGCTTCGAAATACGGGCCGGGACATTGCATCTCGTAGGTCACGCCTTCAAATACGAAGCCCGTCGCCCCGTTCGTCTCGGAGACAGGGCTTTCCGGCTCGTGCAGTATGATGGTCCAGGTGTATTCCTCGTCCGCGTTTTCGCCCCAAAGATAGGTGCAGGTGTAGACCTTGCCGCCGAGGGAGGCAGTCGGATCGGAGGAGCAGACTATCAGGCACCCGGGAAGGGCGGCCCGAAGCGCATCAAGCTGCTCCCGGCTTGCCGGGGTCCCCGAAAGATCGAGATATTCAAGGCCCTTGAGCCCCTCAAGGGGAGAAAGATCACGGAGCTTCGGGCATTCCAGCTTCAGCCTGCGAAGCGACGAAAGCCCCGCTATGGACGAGATATCGGTCGTCTCGCCGAAGCTAAGCTCGAGCTCCTCAAGCTTATTGAAGCCCGCGAGGAAGTCCGTGCCCCACGCCTCGCCGCTCTTTAGATGAAGCTTCCTGAGTTCCTTCATGTTGGAGATCGGCCCGAAATAGACGACGGAATCGCAGTCAAGGGAAAGCTCGGTCACCCGATCCAGCCTGTAAAGGTCATCGATGTTCATAAGCTTGGGGCATTTCAGCGTGAGCTTTTCTATGCAGTTCTCCGCGGGCAGGTCGATGACCTCGGCGGCGGAGCTCGTGATGCTGAGCTCGCGCAGGAACCTCATGTTTTTCAGCGCCGTTATCAAACGCTCGTCATCTGCTTCAAGCTCAAGATACTCGAGCCTGTGAAGCGTCGCAGCGTACTGCACAGGGCCGTCGTAACGGAGCCGCTTCAGCCCCCAGAACCAGTCGAGGTCTTTATAGGAAGCGAACCCCGTCCCGCGAAGATCGAGCTCCTCGCAGTAAACGGTATCGTACATGGTGATCCGATAGCTTTCGGGATAGCCCTGCTTCTCCCTGAACCACCGCTCGAAATCGGGATCGTCGAAGTTTGCATAGGTCTCTCGGAAGTAGCTGTCGGAATGCTCCTTCAGCTCCGCCATGTGAGAAACGTATGCCGGCCTCAGATTGGGCTTCGTGATATGAACGCCGTCCTTCTGACTGACCATCATGTACAGAGTCCCGTCGGCGGTGACGTATGTGCAGGTCTCCGCAGGCCCGTATAGATCGGGCTGCGAGATAACGGTGCAGCCGAGGAGCCTTCCGGAAGCATCGTATTTTCGAACGGAGACCTCGCCCGATAAGTACGCTGACGGCGAAAGATGCTCGTCTGCGTTGATGAAGAGTGCGCCGTTCTTCTTATCTATGAACGAGACGGAGGCATCCTCTATACCGAGCTCGATCCAAGTCGTTTCGCCGCCGATCTTGTAAACGGCATGGCGGGTGGGCGTGCCCGTCAGCGAAACGACGATGTTATAGACGGTCTCCCACTCGTCGGTACCGACGTTGAGCCTGTAACAGGTACTCCCCCAATAAAAGAGCAGGGGACCGTTTTCATCCACGCCGAGATGGCTTATATGCCCTGCGGAGAGCCCCTTGGGCAGGGGGATGGTCTTGATATGCCTGCCGTTTTCGTCAAGCACGTATATCTCGGGCTTATCCTTGTTCGCAAGATAGATATTGCCCTCCCATACGCAGATGTGCCACGGATGCCCGTCCTGATACCACGCGTGCGGGTACGCGCCGGAAGCCGCCGTGTAGTATTCGGTCTTTCCGTCCTTTACGGCTATTATTCGCTGCTTGACGGTATCGATAACGTAAATGTTGTCGCCCTCGACGGCGAACGCGGGCGGGCATTGGTAAAAGCCGTCCCATTCCCCGTAACCGACCGCGGCCTCGTTTGCGTACACGGTATCATACCAATCGACGTCGTATTCCGCTTCGAGAAAAAGCACTTCCTCGGCGTCCTTCACGCAGTCGCCGTAGTATTCGGGCAGCTCGCCTGCGGGGAATGTCGGAACGACAGCCACGGCAGTCGGCTCGGGCGTTTCCTCGGAGCCGGGCTCGGGCGTCTCGGTCGGCTCAGCGGCCTCTTCGGTCTTGACGGGAGCCTCCGTTTCAGCGGGCTTCTCGGGGTTCACCGAGCAGGCCGCGAGCACGGCGAGGCATATGGCGGCGGACAGTATCGAGATCCAAAGCTTCGGCTTTCTGAACCTCAGCGCGTTCTTTATGCGGCTCTTCACGCCCGTCTCGCCGAAGGCGATGGGGCAGGGCCTCGGGAACTCCCCTCCGGCGCTCTTTTCGGTCGCAAGGGAGAGCAGCGCCATGCTGTAAGGCTTTTTCATGTTCTCCTCCTTTGAAAGCACCCTTTCGTCACAGCTCATCTCCATGTCGCGGCTCATGAGGAAGAACGCGAGCCAGCACAGGGGGTTGAACCAGTGCACTGTGAGTATCGCATATGCGAGCAGCTTCACGATATGATCCCCGCGCTTTATGTGGCAGCGCTCGTGCGCCAGCACGCAGCCGAGGATATCCCCGTTCAGTCCGCGGGGAAGGTATATGCGGGGCCTGAAAACGCCCAGTATGAACGGCGTGGGTATGCCGTCCGCGATAAAGACGTCCCCCTCGAGCCTGACTGCCGGAGCCAGCCTGCGGCGCAGCTTGATAAGCGTTACGACCGCGTAAATGAGCAGCGCCGCCATGCCCACGCACCAGAGCGCGGCGCCCACCGTGAGCAGTATGTTCACGGCCGAGGTATTCCCCGTGACGGCAGGCGCGGCTGTTGCAACGGGGGCCAAGGAGGGCAGGGGAGCGGTCGTGACAGAGGGAACGGCGGAGGCCGCGGGCGCGGCCGTGATATTCGGGACCGCAGTCGTGACCGCAGTCGGGACGGCGGTCGGGACGGCCGTGGTGATATTCGTGGGGAGCGCAGTAGTGACGGCGGAGGGGACCTGCGTCGCAAGGGGCGGCAATGTGCCGACCGGCGCGAATGTGCCTGCGGGAGGATTCGTGACGGAGGCTCTCGAAGCGATATCCTCGGGGATATAGCAAAGCCTTGCCGCAGCTCCCGTGCCCGAGGCCGCCTCCACCTTGGCGGGAACGAGCCCGAAAAGGCTTATGACGGAGCGGATGCTTACCGGGCAGACGAGGCGGAACGCCGCCGCGAGCCACAGAAGATACGGCCATTTCTTCGGGGCCTTTTTCAGCATCAGCCTTGCGAGGAGGACGGCAAGTATCACTATCGCCCCCGAAAGGCTCATGTTGACGATCTTCAGAAAAAGCGTCTGCATGGCTCAATCCTCCTTATAGCCGTCGATGAGCCGCTTCAGCTCCTCGGCCTCGGCCTCGCCGAGCTTTCTGCCTCCGAAGAACGAGACGAGGAACGAGGGGAGCGAGCCGCCGAAGGTCTGCTCGACGAACGCCGCGCTCTCGTGCTCCATCACCTTTTCGCGCGGCACGAGCGACGTCACGACGGAGTTCTCGTTCCGCACGAGGCCCTTCTCGCAGAGCTTGCGAAGCATGGTGTAGGTGGTCGATTTCTTCCAGCCGAGCTTTTCATAGCAGAGCGTTACCAGCTCCGAGGAGCTTACGGGCTCGTTTTCCCAAATGACGGTCATAAATTTCTGATCGCTTTCGCAAAGTCTTCTGTATTCCATGGCGCACCTCCGGAAAATGGTGGTCTATAACTCTAAACCTTGCCTTTAGTTTATAACAATAAACCAAGCCTGTCAAGGGGCGGAAGGCGTTAAAATTGCGGATGCTCCTCAAAAATGATAAATATATTAATATATTAGCACTCAACACTTGACAGTGCTAACAATCGTGCTATAATATAGGCGAACAAAGGAACAGAGGACGGCCGGGGACACCGAGGCAGGCTCCGAGGACGAACGGCCGAAAAGCGAATATTGCTCCGTCCCGATGCGCAAAATAAGTGTAATTGGTAAAGGAGGAATGACTTATGTTGTACCCTACGATTTTCAATGACAGTCTGTTTGACGACCTGATGGACTTCAGCTTCCCGATGGTGAGAGGGCTGGAGGACGCCGACAGGAAGCTCTACGGCAAGAACGCCGGCCGCGTTATGAAGACCGACGTCCGCGAGCATGACGAGGGCTACGAGGTCGATATCGATCTGCCCGGCTTCAAGAAGGACGAGATAACCCTCAACCTCGAAAACGGCTATCTGACCGTTTCCGCCGCGAAGGGCCTCGACAAGGAAGAGAAGGACAAGAAGGGCAAGCTCATAAGGCAGGAGCGCTGGAGCGGCTCCATGCAGAGGAGCTTCTTCGTGGGTAGGAACGTCACCGAAGAGGAGATCAAGGCCAAATTCGAGGACGGCGTTTTGAAGCTCTCCGTGCCCAAGAAGGATCCGAACAAGCTTCCCGAGAGGAAGACGATAATGATCGAAGGCTGATGAAAACAATAAAAGCCGCAGGCGAAAGCCTGCGGCTTTTTTGTTCGTGATGGATTATTTGAAATACAGCGAAGCCGCGTCGTAGAACTCCTTGTCGACTTCCTTGCGGATGCTCACGGCCCTGTCGAGGTCGGTCGCGACTATCTGGTTGCCGGCCATGCCCACCATGTTGCCGTATGCGCCGTTAACTACCAGCTCGCCTGCCTTTATGCCCAGACGGGTGCCGAGCACGCGGTCGAAGGCGCAGGGCGCGCCGCCGCGCTGGACGTGACCGAGCACGACGGGACGGCACTCGAAATACTGCGCGTCATTGCCCAGCAGGGGATCGTTCCTCATGGCGGCCTCGATCATGTCGGAAAGGTGCTTGGCAAGGTTCTTCTGGATGAGCAGCTTGTTGCCGAAGGCGTCGGTGCCGACGTCGATCTCCTCGCCGTCCTTCAACTCAAAGCCCTCCGCCACGACGATAATGGTGTAATGGTCGCCCCTTAAGTACCTTCTGCGGACGAGGGAAACTATCTCGTCGAAGGTCTTGGGGAATTCGGGGATGAGCACCAGGCTCGCGTTGGCGGCAAGGCCCGCCTGCAGCGCGATCCAGCCGGTGTGACGGCCCATGCACTCGACGACTATGCAGCGGGAATGCGCCTTCGCGGTGGTCTGAAGGCGGTCGATCGCCTCCATCGCGATGTTCGAGGCGGTCTCGAAGCCGAAGGTGTAGTCCGTGCAGGAAAGGTCGTTGTCGATGGTCTTGGGAACGCCGATGACGTTTATGCCGCGCTTTCTCAGCTCGTTGGCAACGCCGAGTGTATCGTCGCCGCCGATGGCGACAACGCCCTCAAGATCGAGCGCCCGCAGCACTTCGATTATGGTCTCGGGGCCCTTGGGGTCCTTCATGACGTTCGTCCTGGAGCTGCCGATTATGGTGCCGCCCATGGTCTGTATGCCCTCCACCTCGGAGAGGGTGAGCCAATGGCCCTGAGCCAGCATGGCTCCGCGCCAGCCGTTATGGAAGCCGAAGACCTCCATGCCGGCCTCTGCGCATTTTTCGACGACGCCTCTTATAACGGCGTTGAGACCGGGGCAGTCGCCGCCGCCGGTAAGAATACCGATCTTCCTCATGTTTTCTGTCTCCTCATTTATTAAGATTTCGTTTTCTTCGCACATTTTTCGAGCCTCCCGGCAAAAGCTTCCGGGAGCGGTTTTTAAGATTTGCCTTGCGGCTTGCGGGATTATAATATAGATTCCCCGAAAAATCAAGTGCTTTTGATAAAAAAACGGGGGAGGGGCCGCGGCGGGCTCCCGCAAGCTTGATTTTTTGCCGCAGTCCTGTTATACTCAATCCGCGCAAGGCCCCGCCGGGCTTTGCGGCAAAGACCGAAACACCGCGGAGGATCAGCTATGACGGCTCCCGAAAACGAGCGCAGGGCCCTCGCCCCGAACGGGGAGGAAAGGGCTTCGAAGAAGAATGACAGAAAGGGAAGCCCCGACGAGGAGCTTCTTGAGTTCGCCGTATCGCTCGCCAACAAGCTCCAGGCCTGCGGCGCGGAGACCTACCGCGTGGAGGATACTATAACGCGGATAATCAAGGCTTACGGCTGCGGGAAGGTGGACGTGTTCGTGATACCCTCCTGCATAATGGCGAGCCTTGAAGGGGAGGACGGCACCCTCGAGACCAAGATCCGCAGACTGCACAGGAGCGAGACACTGCTCGACGGCATAGAGCGCTACTCCGCGCTCTGCCGCAGGATCTGCAAAGAAAAGCCCGATATCGCCGAGGCGCGCAGGCTCCTTGACGAAACGGAAAAGAGCGTCCGCCGCTACGGCAGCCTCATCTATTATCTTTCCGCGCTCCTCATCGGCGCGGGGTTCGGCGTGTTCTTCGGAGGCGGCCTCTTCGAGGCGATAGCCGGCGGCCTCTGCGGCGTAGCCACGGGCGCTTCGCTCAAATTCATAGGCAGATTCAACGTCAACCCGTTCTTCACCTCGTTCGTTTGCAGCTTCATACTCAGCTTCCTCGCGAACGTGCTTGCCGCCGTCGGCCTCTGCCGCAACGCGGATATCGCCACCATCGGCGCGATGATGATACTCGTACCGGGCTTTTTGTTCACGAACAGCATGCGCGACGTCATATACGGCGACACGATGAGCGGCGTCAACCGCCTCGTGCAGGTGCTTATAATCGCCGTCGCCCTCGTAATCGGAACGAGCGCGGGCGTCTCCCTCGCAAGGTACGTTTTCCCCGAGCTCAATTCCGTGCTCGAGCCGATCGCCCATCCCATCTGGATCCAGTGCGTCGCGGGCCTCGTAGGCACGCTCGGCTTCGGGCTGATGTTCAACATGCACGGGCGGGGTATGCCCCTCGCGCTGTTCGGCAGCATAGTATCGTGGCTCGTCTGCAGCCTTTTGATGAAGGCCGGCATGAAGGAGCCCGCCTGCTACCTCGTCGCCGCCGCCTGCTCCTCCTGCTACGCGGAGATAATGGCAAGGATCCGCAAATTCCCCGCCACGAGCTATCTGCTCTGCGCGCTCGTGCCGCTGATACCCGGAGCCGGCATCTACTACACGATGGATTTCATAAGGCGCGGCATGGCGCCCGAGGCCTACACCAAGGGCCTTGCGACCGCCGCCATAGCGGGAGCCGTGGCGATAGGCGTGCTGCTCATGTCCACCGCGTTCAGGATGTGGGGCGAGTGGAGGAAGCGCCGCCGGGCGGGAAAATGACGCTCCGAAATATCTCCGGCTTTTTTCGAAAAACCGCTTGACAAGCAAAAAAGACGGGTGTATAATCCGTCACATGTTTTTAATATATTGTTCGCCTCGAAAAGAGGTCGTCAAAACGAAACAATGCCGTGAATCGGCGGTCAAAAGATGAACGCAAAGGCGCTCGTCCATGGGGTCATCACCCCTCGGACGGGCGCCTCTTCAATTAAGTTTTCAATTTGCGATGCGGAGGATAAAACTATGGCAAAGTACATTTTCGTAACGGGCGGCGTCGTGTCCGGCCTCGGCAAGGGGATAACGGCGGCCTCCCTCGGCAGGCTGCTCAAGGCGAGGGGCTTGAAGGTCGCCTCGCAGAAGCTCGATCCCTACATCAACGTCGATCCCGGCACCATGAGCCCCTATCAGCACGGCGAGGTCTACGTTACCGAGGACGGCGCCGAGACCGACCTCGATCTCGGGCATTACGAAAGGTTCATCGACGAGGATCTCACCCGCTTCTCGAACCTGACGACGGGCAAGGTCTACGCGAACGTTCTCGCGAGGGAGCGAAAGGGCGGCTATCTCGGGCGGACGGTGCAGATGATCCCCCATATCACGGACGAGATAAAGCGGTTCATCTACCGCGCGGCCGAGCACACGAACGCCGATGTCGTTATAACCGAGGTCGGCGGCACGATAGGCGATATCGAGGGCCAGCCCTTCCTGGAGGCCATAAGGCAGGTCGGCCGCGAGGTGGGCAGGGAGAACGCGATCTATATCCACGTCACGCTCGTGCCGTATCTCAAGGCGAGCGGCGAGCACAAATCCAAGCCCACTCAGCACTCCGTAAAGGAGCTGCAGAGCTTCGGCATAGCTCCCGATATAATCGTACTCAGGTGCGACGAGCCGATAACCGATCCCTCCATATTCGAGAAGATATCGGGCTTCTGCGGCGTGGAGCGCGACTGCGTTATAGAAAACCTGACGCTCCCCGTGCTGTACGAGGCGCCGCTGTATCTCGAGGAGGCGCGTTTCTCGGAGATCGTCTGCCGCAAGCTCGGCCTTAAAACCAAGGAGCCCGACCTTGCGGAATGGCGCGCGATGACCGAAAGCATAAGGAACGCAAAGGGCGAGGTGAAGATCGCTATCGTTGGCAAATACACGCAGCTGCACGACGCGTATCTTTCGATCGCGGAGGCGCTCGCCCACGCCGGCTACCGCGAGGGCGTGAAGGTGAGGATCGAGTGGATCGATTCGGAGACTTTCACTCCGGAAAGCGTGAAGGACTGCGACGGCGTGCTCGTTCCCGGCGGCTTCGGCAGCAGGGGCATAGAAGGCATGATCGAAGCGGCGGCCTACGCAAGAACGAACCGCGTGCCGTATCTGGGGATATGCCTCGGGATGCAGATAATGTGCGTCGAGTACGCGAGGAACGTCCTCGGCTGGAGCGACGCGAACTCGGGCGAATTCGATCCCGAAAGCCCGCATAAGGTGATAGACTTCATGCCCGGCCAGAGCGACGAGGTCGATAAGGGCGGCACTCTGAGGCTCGGAAGCTACCCCTGCGAGGTGACGGAGGGGACGACGCTTTCAAGGTGCTGCGGAGAAAAGGAGATAAGGGAGAGGCACCGCCACCGCTACGAGCTGAACAACGATTTCAGGGCCGAGCTTCAGAACGCGGGGCTCACATTCTCGGGCGTGTCCCCCGACGGACGCCTCGTCGAGGCCGCGGAGGTCAGCGAGCTGCCGTACTATATCGGCGTGCAGTTCCATCCCGAATTCAAGAGCCGCCCCACGCGCCCGCATCCGCTGTTCATCGGGCTTGTTAGGGCGGCGAAGGCATACGGCAATAAGAAGTAAAAGGCATATAAAAAGCGGGGTGTCAAAACACCCCGTTTATTTTATTTCATCGCAAATCCTCGCGGCTCACAGGCACGCTCGGAATATCCCGATCACGTCCTCCTTAGTAAGGGGAACGTACGCTCTTTCAAGGCGGCCGCCGCGGTTGGCGTGCTCTGCCATGGCCTCGAAATGCTCCTCGCCAATGCCGAGCTCCGAAAGGCAGGTCGGCAGGCCGACGGAGCGCAGGAACGCGTCTATGGCGTCTATGCCCTTTTCGGCAAGCTCCGCCTCGGAGCCCTCCGTTATGCCGAACACGTTCCTCGCAAACCTCGCGAAGCGGGGCGTCACGGTGGGATCCTTTTTGAGGATATGCCGCATCCAGCGGGGAGTAAGTATCGCAAGGCCGACTCCGTGCGTTATATCGTAGTAGGCGGAAAGCTCATGCTCCATGGCGTGGCAGGGCCAGCCCGTGCCGCGCTTGCCGTATTCGGGTATCCCGGAACAGCCGATCGAGGAGCAGACCATGAGGTTCGCCCGCGCGGAGTAGTTTTCGGGCTCGTCAAGAGCTGTGGGCGTGTATTTAATGACCGTCTTCATAACGGTCTCCGCCAGCCCGTCGAAAACGTCGCTGTCGTCCGTGCGGGAAAAATACCCCTCGAATATGTGGCTCAGTATGTCCGCGGAGCCGGAAGCCGTCTGGTACTTCGAGACGGTGAAGGTGTAGGTCGGATCGCAGAAGGAGACCGCGGGCGGCGTGAGAATCGCGCCGAGCTTCTCATGCGTTTCGAGATTGGAGATAACGCCGCTGTCGTCGAACTCGGAGCCGGTCGCGCTGAGGGTAAGCACCGCCGCGAGGGGCAGCGCCTTCATCCTTCTGCGGGAGGTGCGGATCATATCCCAGGGATCGCCCTCGAAGAACACTCCGCAGGCGACGGCCTTCGCGCAGTCGATCACGCTCCCGCCGCCGACGGCGAGCACCGCTTCTATCCCGCGCTCGCGGCAGAGCTTCACGCCCTCCCGAACGGAGCCTATGCGGGGGTTCGGCTCTATGCCCGAAAGCTCGGTCACCTCAAAGCCGCCGTCCGACAGGAGCTTCATTATAGTATCGTAGAGCCCCGTCCGCTTTATCGAGCCGCCGCCGTAGGCCAGCAGCACGCGTCTGCCGAGGGGAGCGAGCTCCTCCGGGAGCTTTTCTATGCAGCCCTTTCCGAAGAGCACCTTCGTGTTGATATCGTGAACGAAATCCAGCATTGTGTTTCTCCTTTGCGGTTTATTTGAAAATGCGGAGCGTTTTATTGCTCCGTTTCGGCCTGTTCGCAGATCACCGTGACGACGTCGCGGGAAACGCTCGCAAACCCGCCGCCTACCCTGACGGCCGCAGCGGGCCTGCCCCCCGATAACGCGGTAACGAGGGAGCCCGGCTCCAGCGCGATCACGGCGGGTATATGCCCGGGCAGTATCCCCATGCTCCCGCCGCCCTGGCCGTTCGCGCCGTCCATGGCGGTGAGCGTCACAGTATCGCAGGAAACGCGCGCCGCCTCGCCGCCCGGCACTATCACGGCAAGCGTCAGCCCGTTCATACCGCGCCTCCCTGCTTTTTGAAGGCCTCGAACACGTCGTCGATGCCTCCCGCCATCATGAAGCACTGCTCGGGTATGCCGTCGCAGTCGCCGCCGAGTATGGCCTCAAAGCCCTTGACCGTATCCTCTATGGGGACGAATTTCCCGGGGAGCCCGGTGAACCCCTCGGCAACGTGGAAGGGCTGGCTCATGAACCTCTGCGCCTTCCTTGCGCGCCGGACGGTCTGTCTGTCCTCGGGGGAGAGCTCGTCCATGCCGAGTATCGCGATTATGTCGTGCAGCTCGTTGTACCTCTGCAGGATGCGCTGCACCTCCTTGGCGGTGTTGTAATGGCGGTCGCCCACGGTCTCGGGAGCGAGGAACCGCGAGCCCGATTCGAGCGGGGCCACGGCGGGGTAAATGCCCAGCTCCACGACGGAGCGCGAGAGCACCGTCGTCGCGTCAAGATGCGTGAACGTCGTCGCGGGGGCGGGGTCGGTAAGATCGTCCGCGGGGACGTATATCGCCTGCACGGAGGTTATGGAGCCGTTCTTCGTGGAAACGATCCTCTCCTGCAGTTTGCCCATTTCGCTCGCCAGCGTCGGCTGATAGCCCACGGCCGAGGGCATTCGCCCAAGCAGCGCGGAGACCTCGGAGCCCGCCTGGGTGAAGCGGAATATGTTGTCTATGAAAAGGAGCACGTTCTTGTGCGAGGATTCGCGGAAGTATTCCGCCATCGTCAGCCCCGCGAGGGGGACTCTCAGCCTCGCGCCGGCGGGCTCGTTCATCTGCCCGAAGACGAGAGCGGTCTTCGGCAGAACGCCGGACTGCTTCATCTCCTGCCAGAGGTCGTGGCCCTCCCTCGAGCGTTCGCCCACGCCCGCGAACACGGAGTATCCCTCGTGCTCGAAGGCGATGTTCCTTATAAGCTCCATTATGAGCACGGTCTTGCCCACGCCCGCGCCGCCGAAGAGGCCTATCTTCGAGCCCTTTGCGTAGGGGGTCATGAGGTCTATGACCTTTATGCCCGTTTCGAGTATGTCCTCCGCGGGGACTATGTCCGTGAAAGCGGGGGCGGAATGATGTATGGGCCAGCGCTTTTCGGCTTCTATCGCGCCCGCGCGGTCGATGGGGTTGCCGCTCACGTCTATCATGCGGCCGAGCGTAGCCTCGCCGACGGGAACGGAGAGCGGCGCTCCCGTATCCTCGGCGTCCATGCCCCTTGAAAGGCCGTCGGTCGAGTGCAGGGCTATGCAGCGCACCGCGCCGTCGCCGAGCTGCTGAAGCACCTCGAGCAGCAGCGTGCCGGAGGGCAGCTCGACCTTAAGCGCGTTGAATATCTCGGGCGTGTTGGCCTTGTTCGTGAAGGTAACGTCCACGACGGGCCCTATTATTCTCGTTATAAGTCCTTTTCCGGGCATTGGTCTTTCCTTTCCCGTAATTATCCTTTTCAGTATTCGCCTGCCTCAGAGGAGGTCTCGAGCACGCTCGTCGTGACCTCGGCCTGGCGGCGGCGGTTGATCTCGGTCTCGAGCTTCCGGCAGGAGGTGTTGGCGTTGTCGTATGCGGAGCGCATCGCCATCATGGTCGCCGCCTGCTGACCGGAGGCGCACCCCAGCAGCACCGAACATACCTCGGATGAGAGCATAAGCGGCTCGAGCTGCTTCATAACGGTCTCCCTGTCGGGAATAAAGAGCGTTTCGGGCGGTTCGGCTTCCCCCGCGTTCTCCTGCTGAGGGGGAGGGAGGAAGGGCTTTATCTCGGGAGTCTGGCGGAGCATGTTTATGAAGCGCTGATGCACGAACGAAACGGAAGAGACCTCGCCGCCGGAGAAAACGCCCAGGAGATAATCGCAAAGCCCGCGCGCTTCCGCCGCCCCGGGCACGTCGGGAACGGCGAAGACCCTTCTGACGGGTATCCCCTTCTCACGGCAGTATTCCTCCGCCATGCGCCCGCAGACCACGATCTCGGCCCCGGGCTCCTTTTTCAACACCTCTTCGGCAAAAAACGCGAACAGCTCGTGATGGTAGCCGCCGCAGAGCCCCCTGTTGCCGGATATGAGCACGTAAAGGGGCGGTTTTTTTTCTTCGTTCCCGGCGAACGGCTCGTCGGGAGCCTCCGCCTTTTCAAACGGCACGAGCGAGGAGAGCCCGAAAAGCGCGGCGGAATAGGGGGCGTAGGAAGCGAACGCCGCGCTGACCTTGCGGTATTTCGCTGTGGCGACGGTACGCATCGCGCCAGCCAGCTGGCCCGTGGTCTCGGTGCTCTTCAGCCTCTTTTTCAGCTCGCGCAGGGTAGCCATCAGCTCACCTCGTTAAAGCGGGAGAGCGCGGCTTTCACGCTTTCCTCCAGCGGACGGCTCATCTTGTCGCCCGTCTTAAGCGCGGCGACGATATTCGGCTCGTGCTTTTCAAACCTGTCGAAGAGCCGCTTTTCGAAATCCTCCATACCGTCCTTGGGCACGCCCGAAGCGAAGCCCTCCGAAACGGCGTAGAGGAGGAGCGCCTGCTTCCAGTCGGGCAGGGGCTCGAACCGCTTCTGACGGAGCGCGCGCATCATGGTCGCGCCCGAATCCAGCACGCGGCGGGAGCTTTCGTCAAGCTCGGAGCCGAACTGCGCGAAGGCGGCAAGCTCCCTGTACTGGGCAAGCTCCATGCGAAGCTTGCCGGAGACCTGCTTCAAAAGCTTCGTCTGCGCCGCCGAGCCCACGCGGGATACGGAAAGTCCCACGTTCACGGCGGGGCGCTGGCCCTCGTTGAAAAGGTCGGTCTCCAGGAAAATCTGGCCGTCGGTTATGGAGATGACGTTCGTCGGGATATAGGCGGAAATGTCGCCCGCCTGAGTCTCTATTATGGGAAGCGCCGTCACGGAGCCTCCGCCCGCCTCGGGCGAGAGCCGCGCAGCGCGTTCAAGCAGTCTTGAATGGAGATAGAACACGTCGCCGGGATACGCCTCCCTGCCGGAGGGGCGGTGGAGCAGGAGCGAAAGCTCGCGGTATGCGACGGCGTGCTTTGAAAGATCGTCGTAAACTATAAGGCAGTCCCTTCCGCTGTACATGAAGTATTCGCTCATGGCGGCCCCTGCGAAGGGGGCTATGTACTGCATGGAGGCGGAGCTCGAAGCCGGCGCGGAAACTATCGCCGTGTACTCCATTGCGCCGTATTTTTCAAGCTTGGAGCGGATCTCCGCCACGGTGGAATCCTTCTGACCTATGGCGACGTATATGCAGGGAACGCCCTTGCCCTTCTGATTGATTATGGCGTCTATCGCAAGGGCGGATTTGCCCGTCTGATGATCGCCTATTATCAGCTCTCGCTGGCCGCGCCCTATCGGAACGAGCGCGTCTATCGCCTTAACGCCCGTCTGCAGCGGCTCGGAAACGGAGCGCCTGTCCGGTATGCCGGGCGCGCGGAACTCGATCGGGCGGCGTTCGCGCGTGCTGATGCGGCCCTTGCCGTCTATCGCGCGGCCAAGGGGATCCACCACTCTGCCGAGGAGCTCGTCGCCCACGGGCACGCTCGCGATCCTGCCGACCCTTCTTACCCGGCTGAGGGTCTCTATATGCTCGTATTTGCCGAACACGACGCAGCCTATGCGCTCGGGCTCGATATCGAGCACCATGCCGCGCTCGCCGCATTCGAACTCGACCACCTCGCCGTACATGATGTCGGCGAGACCGTCAAGACGGCAAATGCCGTCCGAAACGGAGAGCACCCTTCCGAGCTGGAATTCGTCGATCCTCGGATCTGATTCGGCGATGCCCTCCATAATATCCTTCGCTATGCCTTCGGCGCCGACGCCCTCCGCAAGGGGGCGCTTGAGAAGATTCCTCTCAAGGTGGTAAAGGCTGTTCTTCACCGTGCAGTCGTAGACCGTGTCGCCTATCCTTAGGCGAAGCCCGCCCAGAAGCTCGGGATCGGTCTTCACCCAGTAGGAGGATCTTCCGCCAACCCTGTCGAGCAGCGCCGTCGTGCGCTCGCCTATCTCGTCCACTATGTCCTGCGGCAGGGGATATGTGCTCGTCAGCGTGACGTACAGCACGTCGTGATGCATGAGATAGCACATATCGCCGGGCGTCAGCTCGATCTTTTCGAGTATCGCCTTGGCGATCTGCCGCTCGTTCTCCCTTATTTTCGAGGCCTGCGGCTCCGCGGAAAGATGCTCGCCCAGCCTCTTCACGAGCTCCTTCACCGCCTTCTCGCGGGAGACGAGCATCGCGTCCTGCTTCGCCCTTTCGACGCGCTTCTCGGAAGCCTCCGAAAGCGCGCGCTTCTTCGCCTCGATCCCCTCCGAAAGACGGGCGAGCTCCCCGTTATCGGGAGCGGGAGCGGGCAGTTCGGGGGAGGGCTCGGGAGAGTCCGCGAGGGCGCGCTCAAAAGCCTCCGCCTCGTCGAGTTCGGCGCAGATCCTTTCGCGCCGCGAGGCGAATTTGGCTTTCGTTGATCTCCCCAGAACGAGCCACATTATCGCGGCCAGCAGGAGAAAATTGATAACAGCGTACAGGTAATCCATTTATCCTTGCCCGGTTGGGATCAGCTTGTTTGTGAACGCTTCGATCATGCCGTCCATCTCCGAAAGGAGCTTTTCGTCCGTCTCGGCGGAGAGCGCCTCGAGCCCGGCGGCGGCTTCCTTCTCGCGGGAGGCAAGCTCGGCCTGGAACAGCCTCAGCTCCTCCTTCGCCTCCTCCGAGGCCTTGAGGAGCGCCTTTCGCTCCTCCTCGCGGCGGAGCCTTTCGGTCTCCTCGGCCAGCCTTGCGCCTTCCGCGGCGGCAAGCTTCTCGTTCTCCTCGCGTTCAAGCTTCATTGCCCTGGCCCTGTCGATCCTTTCGCGGCGCGCGTCCATGAATTTGAGCATGGGCTTAATAAGCAGCCCGTTCACAACGAGTATGAACAGCCCGAAGAGTATGACGGTCCAGATAAGATCGGAAAGCTTGAAGTTCATTTTAATCGATCTTGCCCATCAGCATGAAGGCTATGAGGAGGCCGTAGATCGTCAGCGCCTCCATCAGAGCGAGGGAGAGCAGCAGCGTGGAGCGGATGTCCTTCGCGGCGGAGGGCTGCCTCGCGATGCTTTCGAGGGCGGCCTTCGCGGCCTTGCCCTGCCCGAGGGCGGGGAACATCGTCGACAGCGCGATAGCCAGCGCGGCGGCAAGTGCGTAGATCGCGGATTGGGTCATGGTAACAACTCCTTTTTAATCTTCAATGAATTCCTGCAGATACGAGGCCGTGAGCATTGTGTAGACCATGGCCTGTATCGCGCAGAATATTATCGAGAGCGCCATCATTATCATGGGCGCGCCGATGGGCAGTATGTGATAAAGGTTCTCCATAACGGTCTCCTCGCCGAATATGTTGCCGAAGAGCCTCAGAGCGAGCGAGGCGGGCTTTATCAGCTCGTCGAGGAGGAGCAGGGGCACTATCGGCGTGAGGAAATGCTTGATATAGTGCTTCGCCCCCGCGCGCACGGCTGAGATCTGTATGAAGAGGAAGGCACAGAGGGAGAGCCCCAGCGTCACCGAAAGGGAGGAGGTCGGCGCCTTGAGGTACTTGAATATGCCGACGCCCGGTATCAGCCCGGAATAGTTGGCGAAAAGTATGAATATGAAGAGCGACCCGAGGAAGGGGATGTACTTCCTCGCACGTTCCTTGCCGAGTATGTCCGAAAAGAACCCGTCGAGATATTCCACGCCCCATTCTATAAGGTTCTGGAACCTGCCGGGGCGCTCCTTCAGATTCCTCGTCACGACGAGCGAGATCGCCGCGACTATAACGAGTATCGCGAACATGGTGACGACCTCGGCCGATATGTCGAGCACGCCGAATATCTTAACGAGCGGTTCGCTTGCTTCACCCATCACGGTCCCCCTCCTTTGCGTCCCTGTTCCTTGTCAGAAGCAGCGTGAAGACTATGAGCCCCATAGTGGCGCCCGCCGCTCCCGCTATCAAAAAAGGCGCGAGCTTCAGCCCGAGCGCCCTTCCTGTAAAATACAGCGCGGTTATAAAGCCCGCCGTCACGAGCGTGCGCGCGGGCATGACGGCGTACCCCGAAGCCTCCCTTTTAAGGGCGGCGCGGGTGATGAGGAAATTGATATAGCCCGTAAATACTCCGCCTGCAAAGGCAAGGACGGGCGGGATCAGCTCCTTCACAGCACAGCCTCCGCGAAATAATTAACATATATTATATCACCCCTGTCAAGGGTCTGTCAACCGAAAAGCAGGGGCTCGTCAGCATCGCCTGCGGATCGCCGGTGTTTTCGGGCGGCTGCTTTCCTCCCGCAGTACAGGCACACAAAGACAACAAGATAAATTACAACGGGGCTGCTGCGCAAAAAAATCTGCCCTCCGATGATGGAGGGCAGGCTTTTTCGCTTTCTTTATTCTATCCCGGTCAGGTCGAAGCCTTCGAGCCATGCGGAGGCGGCCTCGCAGACCGTCCTGAGGCAGGCCTCGTCGAACGGAGCCACGAGATCGGCGTTCGCCAGAAGCTCGGTGAAGGTGCGGCTGCCGCCCTGCTTCGTGTAGGCCATGTAATGCTCCCAGGCGTTCTTCGTGTCCTTTTGGATCATCGCCCAGAACTCGAGCGCGACCGTCTGCGCGAGGCAGTAGTCGATATAGTAGAACGGGCGCTGATAGATGTGGGACTGCCTCTGCCAGCCTTCGCCCTCGGAATAGAAGGGGATATCGCCGTCGAGCTTCATCCACGGCATGTAGATCCCGAGCAGGCGCTTCCATTCGGCGTGACGCTCGGCGGGAGTGAGCCCGGGCTTTTCGTAAACTACGTGCTGGAAGTGATCGACCATCGTCCCGTATGGGATGAAGGTGAGGGCTCCCGCAAGATGGCTGTAAAGGAACTTCCTCTCGTCATCGCCGAAGAATTCCTTCGCCCAGGGCCACGCGAAGAACTCCATGCTCATGGAGTGCACCTCGCAGGCCTCCATGCTGGGCCATGCGTACTCGATGGGTATGCGTTTGCGGTTGAGCCAGTATTCGAAGGCGTGCCCCGCCTCGTGAGTGACGACCTCGACGTCGCCCTGAGTGCCGTTGAAATTGGCGAATATGAACGGCGTTTCGTACATCGGTATGCCCGTGCAGTAGCCGCCGCCTGCCTTGCCCTCTGTGGAGAGCACGTCCATCATCTCGTCGTCCAGCATATGACGGAAGAATTCGCTCGTCTCGGGGGAGAGCTCGTCGTATAACTTCCTGCCCGCGGCGAGTATCTCGTCGGCCGTGCCGCAGGGCCTCGGGTTGCCGCTCCTGAAGCTCAGCGCGGCGTCCGCGAACGAAAGCGGATACTCCTTGCCGAGCCTCTCCGCCTGCTTCCTTATTATGGAATCGGCGACGGGCACGAGGTATTTTTGCACAGCCAAGCGGAACTTCTCGACGTCCTCCTTAGTGTAGCAGTTGCGGCCCATGCTGTAATAGCCGAGCGTGGTATAGCCCTCGTAGCCCATCTTTTTGCCCATCGCGTCGCGAAGATGCGTGAGCTCGTCGTAGATGGAATCGAGCTTGTCCTGATGCTCCTTGTACCATTTGCCCTCGGCCTTCCATGCGGCGAGACGGCGCTCGTCGTCGGCGTCGGTCTTGAAGGGGGTCAGCTGGGAGAGCGTGTAAACGCCGCCCTCAAAGGGTATCTGCGCGGAGGCGATGAGCTTGGAGTATTCGGTCGTCAGCTCGTTCTCACGCTGCATCTCGGGTATTATCTCGGGCGAGAAGGCCTTGAGCTGCAGCTCGGCGTTTTTGAACATGAGATCGCCGAATTCCTTTTCGAAATCGGGACGGAACGGGCTCTTTAAGAGCGTCATCGTCCATTTCTGGGAATACTCCTGTATCTCGGGATTGAAATTGTCCCAGAATTTGCTTTCTGCGTCGTAGAACTCGTCGCGCGTGTCGATCGTGTGGCGGATCATGGCTATCTCCGCCATGCTCATTACGACCTTAAGATCCGCCTCCGAGGCCATGAAAACGGCGCGGGCCTCGTCGTAGCTCCCCGCTTCCGCAAGCTTCCGCGTCAGCTCGGTGAGCCTGTTTTTCACCTGCTCGGGATCCGGGCGGGTGTACTGCATTTCCTTGAATTTCATATCGGTCTGCCGAAATATCGGCTTCCTTTCCCGGCTTTTCGCCGTATTCTTCGCTGCTGTTCAGGCGGTGCGGGCGTCCCTCAGGGGCTTGTCCCAGTAGATTTTTCCGCCCATGGAGGCGGCAAGCTCGTCCGCGTGAGCGCGGAGCTCTTCCATGAACGCCTTTTCGCGCTTCTTGGATCTTCTGCCCTTGGCGTTGTAGATCTCCTTCTCGGCGTATGCGTCGTACGATACGCAGAAATCCTCGGGATCGCGGAAGGGGAAGAAGTTGACGCTGACGGAATACCTGATATTGCCAGCCTCGGAATCCGAGGTGAGCTTGACTATCGCCGCCTTGCGGGGCACGCCGTTGAATTTGCATTTAGCGTTGAAATACTGCTCGTAAACGTCCAATACCATAGAAGACGCCTCCTTGTTTTTTCTTTGATTATATATCTTCCGGCGGGCAAAGTCAATAAGGGGAGGGCCCGCGCCGGTTTGACAATATCCGCTCCGGGCCTTATAATTCTTTCAGAACGAACGGAGGAAAGCATGGATACTGTATTCGTGACCGATCTTGATACGGCGGAGCTCGCGCCATACGCGAGGCTTACCGAGGCGCAGCTTAGGCGCGCGGGCGAGGCGGGGAGCGGCCTCTTCATAGCCGAGAGCGCGAACGTCATAGAGAGCGCGCTTCAGAACGGGTACGAGCCCGTCTCCTTCCTGACGGAGGAAAAGCGCCTGGGGATCATAGCCACCATGCTCGAAAAAAGCGGCGTTTCCGCGCCTGTCTACACGGGCGAGCCCGCCCTGCTTGAAAAGCTGACGGGGTACAGGCTTTCCCGCGGGATGCTCTGCTGCATGAAAAGGAAGCCCCCGCTCACGCTCGGGGAAGCGGTATCGGGAGCCTCCCGCATCGCCGTGCTCGAGGGAGTGGGCGATCCCGAGAACGTGGGCTCCGTATTACGCTCCGCCGCCGCGCTGGGCTTCGGAGCCGTGCTCGTCTCCTCCTCCTGCTGCGATCCCCTGCACAGGCGCGCTGCAAGGGTGAGCATGGGCGCGGTGTTCAGGATCCCCTGGGCGGAGCTGCCCTGCCTTAAGGAGGATGCGAACTGCGCCGATATAGGGCGCGTTTCGGGCCTCGGCTTCACGACCGCCGCCATGGCGCTTACGGAGGATCATATCGAAATAGACGATCCCGTGCTCCTGTCCGCAAAGAGGCTTGCCGTGGTGCTGGGCTCCGAGGGGAACGGCCTTTCAAAAAAGACAGTCGCCGCCTGCGATCACCGCGTCACCATACCCATGGCGAGGGGAGTCGACTCGCTCAACGTGGCAGCGGCCTCCGCGATCGCGTTCTGGACGCTCTCGGGAAGGCGCTGAGGCAGTGGGCTTTTTCGGGCAAAAAGCGCCCTTTGTTCGCATTTTATTCACAAATTGAACAATATAAACATTGAAATCCGTTCGGGTGAATGTTATAATAACTTGGTATGTAATTTCCGTACAATACGTGCGAGATAAAGGAGACGCCATATGAAGTGTGCAAGATGTGGGTTCGAAAACCCCGATTATCTTGAATATTGCGAAAACTGCGCCGCTCCTCTCCAACAGAGGAAGCAGGCTCCCACAGGTCCCTCCTGGGGCTTCGTCAAGGCTCCCGTCTGGGCCGATCCGGATTTTTCCGCCGATTCCGTCAGCGAGGACGACGTTCCCGCCGATTTCGTTTCCGATCTCGAGCTTGCCAGCCGCAAGCGTGAGACCGAGCGCCGCGCCGAGGTGAAGGCCGCCGCCGAAAAGGCGCAGCGCGCCGCCGAGGAAGCCGCCGAGAGGAAGGCCGCTGAGGAAAGGGCCGCCGAGGAAGCAAGGCTTGCCGCCGAAAAGGCCGAGGCCGAGGAGAAGGCCAGGGAGCAGTTCAGGGCCGAGCAGGCCGCCGCTCAGGAGGCCGCCCGCAGGGCGGAGGAGCGCCTTGCCGAGGAGCGCCGCAAAGCCGACGAGCGCAGGACGGAGGAACGCCGCCTTGCCGCCGAGCGCAGGGCCGAGGAGCGCCGCAGGGCAGAAGAGGCCGCCCGTCAGGCGGAGGAAGCCGCCCGTTACGATAACGGCGACGACGAGGAAGAGGACGACGACGGCCGCGGTCTTGCCGCGCCGCTTCTTGCGGGGCTTTTCTCCCGCAGGAAAAAGCATGAATCCCACGAGGAGGAGCCCGCTTCGGAGCCCGAGCTGCCCGAAGAGGACGAATCCTTCGATGAAGATAATACCGAAGAAGGAAATGATCATTACAATATGAGGTACAGCAGAAATTCTTACAAGAGGTCCCGCAGGAACCGCAAGTCCGGCGATCTGATCGGCAAGCTGATCACCGTCGCCGCGGTCGTCGCGCTCCTCGCGATCATCGCGGTCGCGGTCCTGCTCGTCTCCAAGTGGGCCAAGAGCTGTTCGGAGAACAAGCAGTCTCCCACCGGCTCCGCCAAGACGCCCATAATCGAGCCGAACCCCACCGATCCCGGCGCGTATTACGTGACCGTCTACGCCAAGGAGGGCAAGGTCCTCATCTATGAGACCGAGGACGGCACCAGGAAGGAGACCACGGTCGACGCCAGGGGCTACGCCAAGTTCAACGTTCCCGTATCGAGCCTCATGCCCGTCGTGCCCGTTGATTCCGCGGTCTACGCCGCCACGCCCAAGGTGTTCATCAGGAACGACGACGGCACCGAGACCCCGGTCGAGGGCATGGGCCAGATAATGCTGGACGTTCCCGCGATCGACGTGAAGTTCGATAACCCCGACACGTTCACCTCCGAGGACGGCAACGTCAATATCACCGGCTTCATCGACCTCATCGCCACCGAGCTCACCGTGAACGGCGAAAGGGTCGCGATCAATCAGGACGGCAGCTTCTCCTACGAAAAGGTCTATGAGGATACCGGCGATTACGATATCGACGTAGAGGCAAAGCTTCCCGGCCACCAGATCTACAGGCACAAGTTCAACGTATCCGTTATCAAGGCCACTCCCGCCACTCCGCTCGTGCAGATGCCCTGGGAGTACGGCGATACGACCTTCAGCCAGCGCGTAAAGAACAGCATCGACACGATCGAGGTCAGGGGCCGCGTGCCCGCGGGCTCCACGCTCACGGCGAACTGCGCCTCCTCCAACGCATCGCTTACGGTCCCCACCGTCGATGCGGAGGGCAACTTCACCTTCAGCGTCAAGATGGCTTACGCCGGCGATTATCCCATCATGCTCACCTGCACCTCCGACACCGGCCTCGTCTCCGAGCGTGAGATCCACGTTCAGAGGGCTCCCGACTGGTCGTCCTACACGCAGGGCGCAATGGAGATGAACTACGCCTCCTTCGCCTACGAGAGCAGGCAGGGCTACAGGCTCGAGGGCACCATCACCGAGATCCTCGAGCAGGAGGACCGCGCGCTCTTCGTGCTCACCTTAGCTGACGGCAACACCCTCATACTCGAGTACCACAACCATTACGGCACCGCGGGCGCCGTGGTCGAGGGCAAGAGCTACAAGAAGATCTACGGACGTCCCATGGGCCTCAATGAGGACGGCATCCCCCAGATCTACGTCTGGTTCATCGACGACTGATGATACGAACGAAAACGGAGCTCCGTCGGAGCTCCGTTTTGATATTTGAAAGGATACGCCATGATAAGAGTAACGAAGATACAGATACCGTCCCTTCCCACGGAAAAACCCCGCAGGCTCTACGTTTATCTGCCGAGGGAATACGGAAGGACGGATAAAAGATACCCCGTGCTCTATATGTTCGACGGGCATAACGTCTTTTACGACAGCCACGCCACGTACGGCAAAAGCTGGGGAATGAAGGAATACCTCGAAAGGACGAAGCTCCCGCTGATACTCGTCGGGATAGAGTGCAATCCCGAGGGCTTCCGCAGGCTCAACGAGTATTCGCCATGGGATTTCAAGGGTACGGGCCTCGGCAGCATGGAAGGCCTCGGCAGAGTCACAATGGACTGGATAACGAAGGAGCTGAAGCCCGCGATCGACGCCGAATACCGCACCCTGCCCGACAGGGAGCACACCATGATAGCGGGCAGCTCCATGGGCGGGCTGATGTCGCTCTACGCCGCGGTGGAGTATAACGAGGTCTTCTCAAAGGCGGCCGCGCTCTCGCCCTGCTTCTGGGTGAGCCCGAAGCGAATGAACGACATGATAAGGTCGAAGAGGCTCTTGGACGGGACCATGATCTACATGGATTACGGCGCCGCGGAGGACGACAGCGCCGAAACGGACATAAAGGCGATGTTCAACACGGCGAAGCTCTTGACGCTCAGCGGAGCTTCGGTCGCCGCCCGCGCCGTCCCGGGAGCCAAGCACTCCGAGGCCTACTGGGAAAAGCGCATACCCGTGTTCTTCGATTATCTGCTGGGAGAATAAGAAAACAAAAAAAGGACGCCCGGGGCGTCCTTTTATACGCTCATTCCCCTGCCTGAGGGGGGATCCTGTCCCTGTGCACGCCGAGCGCCCTTACGAGTGCGCGGGAGAAGGGGAATATCTCCTCATACTCCGGGATATGCCCCGTGACGGCCTCGCAGAGCTTATCCATCTTCAGCACGTCCATGGAGGAGAGGGGGGTTATCCCGTCCGAGATGAGGCTCCCGTCCTGCGCGTAAAGCTTCTGCGCGAAGACGTCGAACCCGCCCTTTTTCAGCCTGCCAATGAAGGTCTCCGCAAGCGCGCGCACGCCGGGGGGCACGAGCTCTGATATCGCGACGTCGATAACGCCCGAATCCATGCCCCACCAGTAATTGACGGCCTGCTCCTTCTTTTCGGTGCTGCCCGAAAGCAGGGAGCGGACGATGTTCTCATACAGCATGCCCCATACCCAGCAGGGGGAAGCGACGGGGGAGAGGCCGCCCTCGCCGTCCGTCACGAAAGTGCCGTACCAGCCCTGCTTGAGATAGTTTACGTCGGGCACGGGCACGTCGCGGTTCGAAATGACCTTGACGCCCTTTTCGCGGAGCTTTCGCACGCAGTCGACCTCCATGCAGCTCCATTCGAGGAGTATCTTCGCGCGGGGGTTCGTCATCCTCACGCCGACGGCGAACGCGTTTATCGAAGCAGGCACGCCGTATATGGGATACGAGCCGACGTAGCCCACGAGGTCGTTGTCGGCAAGCGCGCCCGCTATGAGGCCGGTTATGAATTTGCCCTCGTAGGTGCGGCAGTAATAGCTCTTCACGCTCGAAAACGGCTGACAGGCGGAGCAGTTGTAGAACCTGACCTTGGGGTATTTGACGGCCGATCTCAGCGCCGCGCTTATAAGGGGCGGCGTAGTCGTGAACACCAGCTCCGCGCCGCCTTTGACCGCCTCCTCTATGAGGCGCTCCGCGTCCTCATCCGTGTCGGCGCCGAAAAAGACCTTAACGGAGGTCTGCTCGGGAAGCGCCTCCGCAAGGTACGCCGCGCCCTCCGCGTGGCCCTTCGTCCAGGAGCTCCGCTCGGGATCCTTTTGGCATATGAACGCAATATCGAGATGCCTCGGCGTTCCCGATATCAGCTTCGAAATGACGCTCTTTTCCTCGTCGTCGGGGAGCGTCTTTACCTGTATAGCCTCGGGCTCCGAAGCGGTCTTGACGTCCCCCCGCAGCGCGAGGAGGGCTTTTTTTATCTCCGCCTGTGTCATCGCGGTGAGCGATCCGTAGGGGTAGACCTTCAGGAAGAGCAGGAGCGCGTCCTCGGGCATGAGCTCGCGGCCCTTCCCGCCGACGGAGAGGAACGCTTCCTTGAAAAGATGGAAGGTCGAAACGAGCTTCCGTATCTCGGTCTCCGACCAAGCCTCGCCGGGCTTTTTGCCTACGGCGGAAAGGAGCCTCGCAAAGTCGCCCGCCCTGGCAAAGCGGATATCGTAAACGCCTGTCGCGGCGTAGAAATCGAGGAATTCCGCATAAGCGGCGTTCGCGGGATCGGAAATATCCTCGGGAAGCACGCGCCTGATCTTCGCGGGTATCCTGACCGCGCCGAAATAGCGCAGCACGCTCACGCGCTTGTTGCCCTCGGAAACGTAGAAATCCCCGAGGTATTCATAGCATTCGATGGGATCGCGTATGCCCGCGTCGGAAAGATGCGCCGAAAGCAGCGCCGTCCATTTCATGGCGAATTCGCTGTCCGCCTCGGGCAGGGGCAGGAACGAAGCGGAGAACGCGCTTATCCTCCCCGCGGATACCGTGCCGATAATGCGGTCGGCGGGTATCTCCTGCACGGGCAGCTCTATCGGGTTCGCGTGGAGCGCGCCGGGAAACACCTCGTCCAGCACGGCGGGGTACGGCGAAAGGCCCGCGGCCTCAAGCTCCTTCTTTTCCTTCAGGGCAAGGTTCCTCGCTTTGACGTATTCTTCTTTCGCGTTCGCGGGTATCAATGGTTTTTCCTTTCGGCGATGCTGTTTTTCGGGGAGCCGGACTCGCTCCCCCGACCTTTAGATTATAGCAAAACGGGCTCCACTATGCAATACCGCGAAGCCTTCCCGGACGCTTCCTCTCACTGCTTCTCGCGGTACTCGTTCGGGGTCACGCCCTCGTATTTTTTGAACACGCGTATGAAATGGCTGTGGGAGGAGAACCCGAGGTACGCGCCTATCGCGGCGGCGGATCTATCGGAATATCTGAGGAGGCGCTCGCGGCGGGCACGCACGTTTTCACGGAATACGGAGCGGGCTTATGAAATACTTCGATAAACCGCATCTCCGCCTGGGTAACGGGCTTCCGCAACCTGCAGAAGGCGCTGCTCTTCGCCCTGCTGACGCCCCACGGGAAGCTGAAGGAACTGCAGGACGCGGGAGACTTCACAAGGCTCATGGTCGTCCGGGAGGAGCTGAAGACGCTCCCCTTCGGCGAAGTCTGGAAAGAATACTGCGCAAGATGCGGCAGACCCGTTGACGGCGAGTGGTTCCGTGAGATAGAATGATACGAGAAAAAGATACTGGAGGCAAGAGCATGAAGAAGGATATCCTGAACGCGCCGTTCATGACGGAAATGATCCGCACGGCGACCAATATGTACGCCCACGGCTGGGACGAGAGGAACGGCGGCAATATCTCCGTTCTGCTGGACGAGGCGGAGCTTAAAAAATACCTCGCCATACCCGCGATAGTCCGCACGATCCCGACGGGGTTCGAGGCGCCGGAGCTTGACGGCAGGATATTCCTCGTCACCGGCACGGGCAAGTATTTCAAGAACGTGCAGTACGATCCCGCGGCGAACCTCGGCATAGTCCGCCTTGCCGAAAACGGCGCGGAGGCGGAAGTCCTCTGGGGCTTTTCGGGCGGCGGGAAATTCACAAGCGAGTTCCCCGCGCATATGATGAGCCATATTTCAAGGCTTAAAGCCGATCCCGAAAACCGCGTAGTCATGCACTGCCATCCGACGAACCTGCTTGCCATGACGTACGTCCACGAGCTTGACGAAAGGGCCTTCACCCGCACTCTCTGGCAGATGTGCACCGAGTGCATAGTCGTATTCCCGGACGGCGTGAACGTGCTCCCGTGGATGCTCTGCGGCACGAACGAGATAGGCGCTGCGACGGCCGAAAAGATGAAGACGGCAAGGCTCTGCGTCTGGGCGCAGCACGGCGTTTACGGCGCGGGCCGCGATCTTGACGAGACCTTCGGCCTCATCGAGACCGCCGAAAAGGCCGCGGAGATCTATATGAAGATCGCGCACCTGCCCATCGTCAACACCATAACCGACGATCAGATGCGCCTGCTTGAAAAGCGCTTCGGCGTAAAGGCCAGGGAGGGCTGGCTAGACTGAAAAGGAAAACAAAAGAGGAAGGCTTGGGCGGATGCGCCCGGCCTTCCTCTTTTTTTATGCCAAATCATCTTTTAAGGTATTCGGACGATACCGGGAATTCGAAATAGGTATCGGGATAGGGCTCGTTTTCAAGCGTGAAATGCCACCATTCGCAGTCGAGAGGCTTAAAGCCGTTCCTCACCATGACTTTTTGCAGCGTCATGCGGTTGGCGTACTGCTCGTCGGTCACCTGCCTGCAGCCGGGATGGGACAGCTCCCCGAAGAAATCGAAGGGGCTTCCCATGTCAAGCTCCTTGCCGGTCTTCATATCCAGCAGCGTCAGGTCTACGGTGCTCCCGCGGGAATGGCTCGAAAGCTTGGCGATATAGCCCTTGGAAAAGAGCTCCTGCTTTTCAAGATCGGGATAGAAATAGGGCTTCATCCTTACGTCCTGATCCTCGATCCCCCAGAGCACGAAATGCTTTACCGCGCAGACGGGGCGGTAGGCGTCGAATATCTTGAGGCGATAGCCGCGCACCATCATTTCGTTGGAGACGGATTTTAAAGCGCGCGCCGCTTCCTTCGTCAGCAGGGCGCAGGGCTCCTCGTAGCCGTCGACGCGCTCGCCGACGAAATTAAAGGTCGAAAAATACCTTATCTCCTGAACGATATGCGGAACGCTGTCCGACAGGAGCACGAACCCCGAGGGATCCATTACCGCCTTCGTATAAAACGCTGTCATCTGCTTTCTCCTTTACGATCCCGATGTTTCATTCGGGGCAAGATCCCTTGCCGCGATAAATCCGTAAGCGCTCTCGGCGGAGAAGACGGCTCTTGTTATCGCCTCGCTTACGACCTCCGCCGCCAGCGTTCCGACGACCTCCTGATCGGCCTCGACTTCGCCCGCGGAAACCGCGTAAATGCTGTCCCCGTCAAAGGATGTGTGCACGGGGCGGATGGATCTTGCGTATCCGTCATGCCCCATTCCGGCGATCTTGCAGAGCGCCGCCTTTTCAAAATATGCGTTCGTGATTATCACGCAGAGAGTCGTGTTCCCGACGAAGCGGTTCTTCACCCGGCTGATGCCGGAGCTTATCACCGCGGGGGAACTGCGGAACCCCTTTTTGTCCTCGGTGAGCAGACCGGCGATCTGCCTGCCCGTTTTCCAATCGAAAACGTCTCCGAGCGCGTTCAGCGCAGCGACCGCGCCTATCTTCAGCTCGCCGACCTGCACGGCGAAGCTGCCGACGCCCGTCTTCATGCAGGTGCTCATGCCGGCTATCTTGCCAACGGTCGCTCCGCAGCCGGCTCCGTAGTTGCCGTCCCTGTAATTGGGGGCGTCCATGGCCTGCTTTGCCGCGGCGTAGCCCATGCTCTCGTCGGGCCTTGTGAACGGATCTCCTACCGTCAGATCGAAAAGCCCCGACTGCGCCACGAGGGGGACCTTCGTCACGCCCACGTCGTAGCCTATCCCGCGTTCCTCCAGGAGCCGCATTACGCCGCCCGCCGCGGAAAGGCCAAACGCGCTCCCGCCCGCGAGCACTATCGCGTGGATCTCCTGCGCCGCCATGAGCGGATCGAGGAGCTTCGTCTCCCTCGAAGCGGGGCCGCCGCCGCGCACGTCTATGCCCGCGCGCATGCCCTTTTCGCAGAGGAACACGGTACAGCCCGTGCCTGCCGCGCGGTCTTCCGCCTGCCCTATCTTGACGGGGCCTATTTCGGTCACGGGTATCTCGCGCATTTTATCGGAGCCCTCCTTTTTGCGTGCTGAGCGCGGCCGTATCGGCAGGCCGCGCGCCGGGGATGCGCTGTGAACGGGGGTATCGCCGCAGGTCTTTGCGGCGTCCTCAGCGGTAAGCGATGATCGTCATTACGACGTACGCTGCGATTATGCTTCCGAGAACTATCGCCTGCTTGAGCCTGTGCGCCGAAAGAAGGCCGATGAATTCGCGAACGGCGGCGTTGGGCCAGAAATACCATTTCGTCCTTGCGCCCATTCCGACGGCGCGCATCTTGACGCGCCTTGCGAAAATGCCGCTTCTGAAAACGTGGTAGTTGGTCGTCGAGAAGGCCACCTTTGCGTCCGGGCTGCGCTCCAGGATCTTTGCCTTCGAAAACTTCATGTTTTCAAACGTGTCGGTCGAGGCGTCCTCCTCGATGATCCGCTCCTCGGGTATGCCGCGCTCCATCAGGTAGCGCTTCATGGCGAGGCTCTCGGAATTGGCCTCGTTGGGGCCCTGCCCGCCGGAGGTCACGAACGTGAGCTCTTTGCCCGTTTCGGCCTTCTGCTTGTTATAGAAGCGGAGGGCCCTTTCGATCCTGCCCGCAAGCAGGGGAGTGGGCGTGCCGTCCTTCCTGAGCCCGCAGCCGAGGATTATTATGAAATCCTTGTCCTTATCGGGCTCGTATTTGACGACTATGACGTTCGCGATTATCGCGCCTATCAGCATGCATTCGATATAGAGATAGATCGCCGCGAAAAGATTCGCGAACAGATCGTGGATCATGACCTCGAACTGACTGCCGGAGGCGTAGCGGTCGAAGCCGAACAGCATCCACCACGCGCCGACCATGAATACGGCGAGCAGTATGCCGAGCACGTTGACGAACCTTTTGCGCTCGTGCCTCAGGAGGGAGATATTCGATACGAACAGCGCCGCCGAGAAGAAGAGTATGAAAGGCGCAGAGATCATCATGTAGTTCTTTGCCGAATTAAGGAATATGTAAAGCACCTGGATAGCGCCGTATTCCTCGGGATGAGCCGTCATCCTGAACAGCAGTACGCAGTTCGTGATGAGGATCGAGATCAAAAACAGCGCGAATCCGATATAGTAGATGGTGTTGTACGAATACGGATTGTATCTGAGCTGAGCGATGAACGCGTTGACCAGCGCCGCGATTGCAAGGCCCAGATAGACCGATACCGTTATGCAGATGGGTACGGCGAGGCCCTTGGCGTCGATCAGCGCCATTATAACGACCGCGGCCGCGAAAAACGCTGTCAGTATCGCAAGGTTATAAAGCTTGGGCTTTTTATCGAGGGTGTCGAACCTTATCTTTTTCATATGCGTTACAGCTTTTTGAGAAATGTCAGTATGTTCTTTCCATCCCTGAATTCATAGCCGACCTCGTCGGTCAGCTTTTTCGTAAGGAATATGCCGAGGCCGCCGGGCGTCCGTTCGCTCAAAGGAAGGCCGACGTCGGGATCCTCCTTCTTCAGCGGATCGAAGGGCGCGCCCTCGTCCTCGAACGAGACGGTGACCGTCTTGTTTTCACAGTCCGCGAATATGACGACCTTCGCCGTTCCGTGACCGGGAGCATAGGCGTAATCGGAAATGTTTACGAATATCTCCTCCGCGGCTACGGCAAGCTGCATCCGCGCCTTATCGGAGGGAGCCATCTTGCCTATCCTTTCGTCAATGAAAAGGAGCACCTCGGGAAGACAGCGTCTCTCGGCGGGAATGATGAGCTCGTTGGGGGAGAATTTGAGCGTTTTCGCGCCGCGCAGAAGCTCCGCGAGCTCGCTCAGCCAATGCGCGGATTCCGCGCGCCCCCTCTCGCTGTCAAGCTCTTTGTGCCTGACGAGCCGGCTTATCAAGCGCGAATAGCCTATTATGCGCGCTTTGTCGACGACCTCGTTCAGCTTCGTCTCGCATTCGGTATCGAGGTATTCTTTCATGAATTCGCCGAAGAAGCGCTTTCCCGTTTCTATGTCGAACCCCTGGAAGGCCTTTATCCCCTCGGGATACAGCTCGTGGAAGCCTATGAAGGAGTTGAATATCTGCGCCAGCTCGAATATGGGATCGCCCACGGAGAGCGTGTCCATGTCTATAAGAAGGACTTCGTCGTTCTGGAGCATTATGTTCTTGGTGTGGTAATCCCCGTGTATCATGTGCGGATCGTCGGGCAGGGAGTGGATGAGCTCGACGAGCTTTTCTCCCTCCTCGGCGGGGAGGAGGGGCTTCGTCTGCTCCGCCCAAAGGAGAGCCGTATCCTTTATGCGGGGAAGCTTGCCCTCGGGAACGACCACGGAGTGTATCTTTTTCAAAAGGCTCGTGAACTCCGCCGCGCACCAGCCGAATTTGTCGGGCTGATTGGCGAGTATGCTCGAGAAGGAACGGGCGTTCAAAAGCTCGAATACCGATCCGTAGCTTTCGCCCACCTTTACCACCTCGTAAGATATGGCGGTGGGAAGCCCGAGCACCAGCGCGAGCTTGGCCTTCTCGCGCTCGCTCTTTATATCGTCCAACGCCTCGGGATCGTTATAGACCTTTACGACGTTGTCATCGTCCATGCGGTAGACCGCGCCGTTCGCGCCGCGCCCTATCTGCTCGCACCCCTCTATCGAGATCGTGCGGTAAGCCTTCTCAACGGTCAAAAGCTCGGTAAAGCCGGTCATATCGAGTATCTCGTAGATCTCGGAGCTGACGTTGATAACGGAAAGCGCGGGGTGTTCCTTCTTGAGCCGCAGCAGCACGCGCAGCCCGGCGCTCGAAATGTACTCGAGCCCCGCCGCGTCGAGGGTGAGCTCGGCGTCTGCGTTTTCGCCTATGGAAGCGCGGATGAAGGCCTCCGCGGCCTGCGCGTTGTTGGAGTCTATTCGGCCGGTAAGGGGTATTGCCGTCAAAGCCATGGTTGAGCCTCCTTCTCTTGGGTCTGCTGTCGGGATATGCCGGTCAGTCGATGGTCAGTATTTCAACAAATCCGGTAACTTCGAATATGTCCATTATAGGCTCGCAAACGTTTATGAGCCTCATTCCGTCCCTCTTTTCCATCTCCTTTTCGGCGAGGAGCAGTACGCGGAGCCCCGAAGAAGAGATGTAATCGAGCTTTTCAAGATCGAGCGTAAGCTCGTTTATCCCATCGAGCGAGTCGAATATCGCCTTTTCAAGCTCGGGCGCGGCGTTGGTGTCGAGCCTGCCTTCGAGCGAGAGGATGAGTGAACTGCCGTTTTCGGCGCGGCTGATGATCATTGGGAGCCTCCTGATCGCGAACATGGATTATTATATCATTTTATCAAATCAAAGGGCGGATAGCAATAGAACGAGGCTTTTTCTTTTGGACGCCGTACGGTATTTCCGTAATAAACGAAGCCTCCCGCGCCAGCTGTATGAGATCGGACAAAAAAGTTTTGCATCGTGACTGTTGACAAGCGCGGCACGCTCTGTTATAATGCAGACAGTTAGCGGTGGCTAACTCATAGTTAACGAGTCGGAATTGACAATAAAAGGGGAGGCTCAGCATGGAAATAGTGATCGTTTCGGGTATCGTCGCGGGCTTCATCGCCCTTTCGGAGGGCGTAAAGCGCGCCTGCAAAAGCTATTTATCAAAGGAAAAGTGACCATGTCGGAAGCATTGATCGTCCGTCACTGCTCGCCAACGCTCGCGGGGCTGAAGACGGCGAATATGTTCAATTACGTTTACGAGGATGAAGCGGAGCTCTGTCGCATGCGCGACGACGGCCTTCTCATATTCAACAAAAGCTCCTTCACGCTGACGTGAAGGAGCCGAGCCTTTATACTTCGCTTTATTCCATCCGCTTCTCGAAACGGAACATCCCCTCCGGGAACTGTTCGTCCGTCTCATCGGCGGGGTCGGGATCGTTCGGGTCGGGATGATGGGAGTTAAAAAACTCCACTATGTGAAACCCGCAGCGGTTGACGTAGAAATGAATGTTCCGCTTCTCGAAATACGGCGTCACCGTCTCCCAGACCTTCACCTCGGGGTGGAGCGTTTCTATCGCGCGCCACGCGGCATGACCTATGCCTTTGCTGTGAACGCGCGGGGAGACGAATAAAAGCTCGAGCTCGCCGCGCTCGCCGTAGAGGCTTATTACCGCGCCGCCGACCTTTTCGCCGTCCCGCCATATCCTCAGCGCCTCGCCGCCGTCGATGGACCGCTCTATCGTCTCGCGCGAGATAATCTCGCCCTCCTCCTCGAAATGATCGTCCCGAAGGCCGAATTCTTCCATGGCGCCGTAATTGAACGCCTCCTGATTGTCGAGTATGAACTGCTCCCTGTCCTCGGGCTCGAGGGGGAGGAGTATGACCTCTGCCATAAAACGCCTCTCTTTATTATTGATCCGATCGGCGGACGCCGTCCGCAAGCTCGTTCAGTTTTGATTCGACCTTGTTGAGCGTATCGAAAAAACGGCGTGTCGCGATCATCGGGCCGAGGCAGACGCAGCCGAGCAGGTTCCAAAGAAACATATGCCGCCACGAGGTGTACGGGCCTTCTATGCCGAGCCCGATCGCCTTTTCTTTAAGCTCCTCCGAGATGCGTGCCATCCATACGAGGGTGTAGATGAACAGCGTCGGGACGCCCAAAAGATACGCCTGCCAGTACGGCCGCACCCTGTGGCCCAGCACTTCCTCTATCTCCCTCTGCAGACCGCCGAACGGCATATAAAACAGGAAAAACAGTCCGGCGGTGAAGAAATCTATAAAGCCGAGCCAAAAGCCCTTTCTGTTCGTGTGAGTGAATCTCATTCCGCCCGGCCCTCCGATCAAAGGTATCGTTGTTTATTTCAGCTTCGCTCCGACCTTGAACGCGTCCGCGACCTTATCGCCGAGCGCGAGATAGGCGTAATTTGCGGGATCGAACGCGATGGGCCTGAGCTTCTTTATGTCGATATGCCCGTCGGTAATGACGCTCTCGTCGGCGGAGACGTTCACTATCTCGCCCACGAGGATACCGTTTTCAAAGCTCTTGACCCTGCATTCGAGCGCCATAGGCAGCTCGTCGATGAGCGGCGCGTCCACGAATTCGCTCTTCGTCGCGTGGAAGCCCGCCCTCTCGAACTTGTCGGGGACCTTGCGCGCGGATTCTATGCCCACGTAATCGCAGGCGACGACGAAGTCCTCCGTCGCCATGCTGACGGTGAACGCCTGCCTTACTTTAAGATTGTCCGTGGTCTTGTGCTCGCCGAGGCTGATCGTGATCTCGCTGAAATCCGTCGTGATGCCCCACGCCGCGTTCATCGCGTTGGGGACGCCGTTCTCGTCGTAGGTCGCGATTATCAGCACCGGCTGCGGCAGCATTATGGGTTTTGCTCCGAAATCGACTCTGCTCATGATATTATCCTCCTTACAGATTGTTATGCAGATCCAACTCTCTTCCTATTATGGAAAAGTTGCGTTTTATGGTCCGTTCTTTGATCATGAAAGTTCGAAGGTTATTCCTTCAATTTGTTCAATTCCAAGAATTCGTGATTAGCATCACAGTATTCCTTGAGGCGGGAAAGCTCTTCTCTGCTTGCCGATGCAACGAAGGAGTGATTAAAGGCATATTCAAACTGAAGTGCACAATTGTTCATGACTAAAACATCGTCTGGATTATCTATGTATTCGACACGTTCTTCGATACCATCATGGATGTTATCTGTATAGTTTTCCGGCACCAATTCCAACGCACAATTTGGCGAAACCGGCATGATGATACATTGAATACCTTGACTTGAAACGATATAAAAGCAGTTTCGCGGAACTACAAATTCTCGACCGGATTCGTTTATTATTACCAACATCTTGTATGTTTGGAGAATCGGTAGTATTCCGTTATCCAGTTGTGTGCCGAAAAAAACTGTTTGATCATGATTTGTCTGGTCACTCAGCAAAAATGCGTTGTAGCTGTTACAGAAAGTATAGTCCATCGTGAATTTACTTCGATAAGCAGCCGCAGTTACAAACCTTTTACAGATGTCTTCAACCTTAATTGGCAGATTAAGGCTTTTACTGGAATCCTTAGTAAAGCTTATTATTTTCGCAACATAATCCGCAAATGGCTTTTCAATCTCTTTGTTGAGGTAAGTTTCCATTTTTTCAGAATAATACCCGTATGCTGTTCCAAGATCCGCTGAACTACAGGAGCGAATACGGTTTTCTTCCAAATCAAAATGCCATACCTTGCCATCATCTGATCGGAACTGCTTCAGAATGAATTTAGTAATTTGAATATGAGAGTTAACAGACATTCTTGATGCTCCGTTTGCCTAAAGGGTTTCTTTCAGCGGCACCCAGATACGGACGGACATCTCATCGGAGCCTTCCTCCGGGGGAAGATAGACCTCGACGTCGCAGTCGCCGGTAAGCTCGTATCTGCGAAGCGACGGCAGCCATTCCGACCATATCCGGGTGTTCGTATCCTGCAGCGTTGCGATGGTGCAGGGGAACTCCGCCCAGAGGCTCCCGGGGATCGCTCTGGTCTCGCAGCCTTTCGGGATATCCTCCCAGGGGAAATAGAGATCGGCGATCCAGTAATCGAACTCCTTGCCCCTCATATCGAGGCACAGACCGAAGGTGCCCTTGATCGGACGGTCTTCACCCTGCGCGAGCAATTCATCCCAGAACTTCGGTATCTCACGATAGCTCGTGTCCGTATTGAACGTCCGCTTCACTCCGACGACCGTAAACGGAGCCTTTTCAACGATCCTGTGATCTGACACGGTTTTTCCTCCTGTTGGCATATTTCTTATAACAAGTTTACCACACCCGCGCCGTTTTTTCAATCGCGGCAAAAGAAAACCGCCCTCGCGTGAGTGCGGTAAACCGGGTCTAAACGCTTTCAATGATCATCCGTATGGCGTCTGCGTATTGGGCTGCGCAGTTTATTGAAAACTCACCGTGCCTGAGACCGTGCATACGGTGCAGCATGCATGATGGGAGCATCCTGCAGATCGCTTCCGCCGAGCGAAGAATTACTCCCGGCTCCCTTTCTCCGACATAAACATGTATCTTCGCAGATGATTTTCCGAAGGCGTCCTTCAGAGCGTAAGACGTGTTTGCTTTCAGAAATGCGATCATATCCTGCTTCCGGATCAGGCAGGTATCCCGGTAATAATCCTCAAAAAGCTCGGGTTTTATGTGCAGAGACCGAAACTGCAGCTTGGCGAAGCTCCGTCTTCTGATCAGCCCATAACTGCTTCGAATGGTTGGAGTGATCAACGCATTTGTCAGCTTTGACGGAATAACGGCCGCGCTCTCAACCAAAGCACAGGAGCAGATATTACTGCGCTGTGACAGCATTTCAAGCAAAACCTGTCCGCCTAGAGAAAGCCCCCCGATAAGCTTGACCGAGCCGTTCAGGTATTCGTCTATAAAAGCAATGATCTCGGACGCATTGGCTTCGATCGTCGTAAAAGGCCGATCGCTGCCCGAATGCCCGTCGAGGATCGGAAGAATAACATGATACTTTCCCTGCAGAAGCTTTGCCGCCTCCCGATAGCTCCACCATGACAATCCGCCGCCATGAAGCAGCATGACAGTCTCTTTATGTTCCGTGCCGTATTCCCGCATTTTCATTGCGCGCCCACCTCTGTAAGATCCGATTTCTCAAAACAAGTTTACCACACCCGCGCCGTTTTTTCAATCGCGGCAAAAGAAAACCGCCCTCATACGAGAGCGGCGGAAGGGTGTTTTGCGCATATGCGGATAAAAAGAGCCGGGTGAGCGGCTCTTAAAGCGGGAGCTGCCGATGCGACGCGCCGGGCAGCTTTTCAAGCTCGCTCAGGGTGTGCCGGTGCCCATGGTCATCATCCGTTACGTAATGGTTATGCGCGTGGGAATGCGTGACGGTATGCGTATGCGTCGAGCCGTCGTGGGTGTGAGTGAAGGTGTGGGTATGGACGTGGACGTGATTCCGTATCAGCGTATCCTTCACGATGAACACCGTTCCGAGTATCATGACGGCCAACGCGGCAAGGTACGTCCAAGTCGGCTTTTCTTTCAGGAACAGAAAGGACAAAGCCGCGCCGATGAACGGGGCCACGGCATAATAAGCGCTCGTCTTCGCCGCGCCTATGACGTTCTGCGCGCGGACGTAGAGGAATATGGAAAGACCGTAGGCGACGAAGCCCAGCAGAAGCGCAAGAGCGATATGGGAAAGCGGCGGCGCCGTTTCTTTCCCGATCAGCGCGATCGCCAAAGCGCCGAGGCCCGAAAAGACGCCCTTCAGTATCACGATCTCATAGGTGCTTTTCGACGAGATCTTTCTCGTGCAGTTGTTTTCGAAGCCCCAGCATATGGTTGCCGCGATCACCGGCAGCGAACCGTAGGAAAAGCGGAAGCTTTCCGCGCCGTCAAAGGAGAGCAGTATGCTGGAAAGCGTGATAAGCGCGATCGCGAGCCACAGACGCTTTGAGACGGTTTCCCCGAATACCGCAAGCGCGATCAGCGCCGTTGCGACGATCTCGAAATTGCCGAGGAGGGAGGCGTTCGAAGCATGGCCCATGGACAGCCCGAGCATAAGAAGGATGGGCGCGGCGATATCCAGCACGATCATGCCGATCACGAACGGAAGATCCTTCCCGTTCAGCTTTTCCCGTTTGTCCTTTCGGTCAAACAGCGATACGATCCCCATGCCGACGCCGGCTCCGAGGTATAAAAGCGCGGCCATAGTCATGGCTCCGACGCGGTTCAAAAGCAATTTGGACACGGGAATATTGACGGCGTAAAACGCCGCCGCCAATATCGCATAAACGATCGCTCTCGTCTTTTTCATAAGCATCACCGCGTCCGATCCCGGTTATGATATTTGCCGTTTTACATCGGCGTCCCCACTTCGATCAGATTACCGTCCGGATCGTAGAAGCGTACGACCCTCTGGCCCCAGCTGTGCGTCATGAGCCTGTTGACGTATTTCACTTCCGGATAATACCCTTCAAGCTTTTCGATAAAGCCCTCGATATCGGCCTCTTCGAAGTACAGCTCACAGGAATTGCTTTCCGGAACGATCTCTCTTCCGAGGAACTGTTTCCAGTATTTCTCTTCCTGCAGTACCAGACCTTCCGTCAGTATCATGTTTCCGTCATTATCGAGTATCGTCTCAAGACCGAACAGATCGTGATAGAACTGCCGTGATCTTTCGATATCTTTAACGACTATAAGGAAGCTTTTAAGTTTCATTGCTTTTCCCCGCTTTGACCGAATAATGCGGTCAGCCCGTGAAGAACAAAGTAAGCGAGCAGCGGAACGAGAACGGTCCCCACGGAGATGATGAGCACGTAAACGGTCTGCCCGAGGACGGCGCCGAGGCTGTCTATTATGCCGAGCCTTATGTTCTCCAAAAACGGGGCGTTGCTTCGAACGAAATTGTTGAAGTTCGTATCGATGATCTGCGCAAGCGGCCCCACGATCAGGCAGTATAAGCCGTAAGTCAGTATTACCAGCGGGACGTCCTTCTTCGTATCGAACTTCGCCAGGCCCTGGAATATGAACAGGAAGAACGTGAACGTGCCTATCCCGTGGAACAGGACGGTGTGCAGCTCGAAGAAGCTTCCCCCTCTGCCCGTGAGATAATTCCACATGCTTCTTATCGCGTCGTCCGAATAAACGACGTTGGGATAGACGGCCATGAACAGGAACAGACAGGTCGATACCACTCCCGCGAGCAGTATGAATTTATCCCGATGCTTTCCCTTGTAAAAGCATGCGAAAGGATGGATAAACAGAAACAGGCTGCAGAAATGCAGGGGTATCCAGTAAGTGGTGTAACCCGTGACGACGCCCATTATCTGCTTTGCGGCCTCCAATAACAGCAGCAATATCGTGCAGATCTTGAGCGGCAGGAGCCTTTTTTCAATGTCCTTGTTTTTCAGCGCGCGGCTGATAATAAAAGCGAGCGCGGCATAAACGATGAACTGAGGTATCAGCGTATATGCGTGCAGCGACGTCCAAAACATAAGCTTTGAACCTCCTTATTGTATCAAAATGATTTGCGGATCCCGGCGCGTTCCTTAGTAGACGGGAGTTTGCGCGGCGTATTTATACACCCCGGATCTGATCGTGACGGGGTTCCCGTCCGCGTCCTCTTTATATGCGTCATCGACGGTTCCGATCAGCTCGCCGGTCCCCTTCAGAACGACCGCCATACGGTTGTCCAAGTCCTTCCGATCGAAGGGACCTTCCTCGGCCTCTTCGACCGTCTGCGGCCGGAAAGCCTCGTACCGCGATACTTCCTCTTTCGAAAAGTATTCATGCACCGCGGGCGCGCCGTCCATCGTGCAGCTGCGCGGTATCGGCCTTTCGGTTTCGGATCTTGTCACGTTTTCATCCGTGATCGTCGATCTATCGGGACAAGTTTACCACACCCGCGCCGCGTTTTCAATCTCGGGAAAACAGAATTGCCGGATTCGAGGCAAACGACCTATGGTCGATGGTGCATTAACTTAAGGAGATGCAGGTTTTCAGCCTGTAGAAACCCAATGAATACAATAAGATCCGGGGATAGCGATGTCCTCGAATCTTTCTTTTTGTACTTTGGCTGAAAACCGCGCAGCGTCTCAAAAGAGGAGATTTTTGTGCCGGGCAAGGCGAAAAGCGCAGGAATACCCGATAGTCGTCTTCCGAGCATTTTCAACGAAGCACGGCGCAAAAAGATACCTTTTGAGGCTGTTTATCCTTAAGTGAATGCGCCAAATGGGACTTGTTTTGCAAAAGATACGTCTCGAACTTGCGCTCCGCGCGGCGTTCTCGCGTCTTTTGCAAAACCGGCCCCGCGCCGTCTGATCCGTCCACAGGACGGACGGCCCGGGGCTTCAAGTCCCATAATATTTTACCAACACAAAAGGGCATCCGATGGATGCCCTTTTGTGTTGGTGCGGTCGGCCATACTCGAGGCCCAAAAATCCTTATATTTATTGGACTTTTTTGACTGCTTGCGTGCAACCCGCGTGCAACCGCGATTTTTTTGGCAAAAAAAGAGGAGGGAGATCCCGCGATTTATCCATGCGAGATCTCCCTCCGCAGCCTTTGGGGGGGGCACGATCACCCGGCTGTTTTTAACAGGCGAGGCTTGTTGTCGAAGCCTATACCCATGCTTGCGAGATACTCATCCGCCATTGCGATATTCTCGTTCTGGAAGCTTTCGAAAGCGTCGCAGTAGGTGTTGAGCGTGATCCTGATATCCGAATGCCCCAACAGGTGCTGAAGTACCTTGGCCTGCATGCCCGCTTCGATGCACCTTGTCGCAAAGGTATGCCGAAGCGAATGGAGCGATACCTTGCCTTTGATCTTTTCGTCTATGATCCCGTATCTCTCTGCGACGCGCTGAAACTGCATATTGACCTGCGATGTGTTAATGTGCTTGCCATTGTGAATAAAGAGATACTCCCGCCCTTCGGCGCATTGGAGTATCTCCTTGACGAGCGGCATGACCGTATCCGAGATGCGGATGACACGGGTCCCGTTTTCGGTCTTTGTGGTTTGAGACACGTAAGCCCTGCCCTTGATATCTCTCGAAATGGTCCTGCTGATGCTGATCGTCCTCAACTTCAGGTTGATATCATCGACCTTCAGGGCATTTATCTCGCCCATCCTCATGCCCGTAAGCATGGAGAGCAGCATCTGATGGGAGTAATTGATATCCTCCGTCGTCAGCACTTCGTAAAGCTTTATCTGCTCCTCCTTGGTCAAAGCCCGGACCTTCTCACGGCGCTGCACGGATTTCGGCTTCCTGACATACTCCAACTGATTTTCGGTTATCAGCTTTCTTTTGACGGCCTCCCGCATGGCGCGCTGGATCATCATATAGATCTTATCGATAACGCTCTGGGCCGCACGAGTTTCGGTCACGAGATATTCCCTGACTCCGGTATAGCTGAGCTTCTGTATCGGGGTCGTATTCATATAGTCGTTCGCCTCGATCCGTTTCAGCGTTTCGATATGCCTGTAATATGAGCTTTCGCGGATAAAGTTCATATTGAGATCGTCCTCGAGCATCTGCCTCGTCAGTTGGGGCAGGGTGATACATTCCGGAGAGACATATGTCCCCGTGATCATGCTGTACTTGATCTGAGTCAGCTTTTCGTTAACTTCCTGTTTCGTATTGCCTGACACGCTTCGGCGAATGGGCTCGCCCATTTTATCGATCCCGACAACGATCTGACCTCTGTATCCGTTTCGGTCCTTATAGACGCTGCCCTCGCCGTTACTGTTCTTTTTCTTCTTTTTACTCATGTTTTTTACCTCCGTATTTAATGAATGATGGGACACGGATATTTTATAAAACATCCGTGTCCCGTTCAAATGTGCGGCGTCAGACGCGCCGCTCGGAAGCCCACTTGATGAACTCGGACTTCATGACCTTAAGGTTCTTCCCGCACATGACGAGCGGGAAATCCTTCCGGCGCATGATCTGACGGACGACGGGGACCGAGCAGCCCATGAGCTTTGCGATCTCCTTCGTGCCGATGAAGCGCATACCGTCATCAAGCGCTGCAGTGTTTTCCTTATCTTCCAAACTATCTCACCTCCCTCTGACGCGTCAGGTAGCGATGATAGTGATCGACAGCTTTGATGACATATTCCTGCAGCTGTCTGTCGGTATAGCTGTCGGGCACCTTGCCCTTAAGGGCGGAGAGCGGAACGCTGACCCTTTCCTTCTGGTTGGGCTTTTCCTCCGCCATGATCTCGGCAATGGCGTCCTCGTCGAGCTTGCCCTCGCCGCTGAGCTTTTTCAGCCGGCATGCCTGGGAAAGCGAAGGCGTCGCGAGAGTAACGCCGATCTCGGTGAAGAGCATTTCCTGCTCCTCTTGTGAGAGATATGAAAGCTCTACCGCGGGCGTGAACGCGATGCGTTCCTCGTCCACCATGCGCAGGAGAGGCGGGATAAGGTTGGTCAGGCGAATGTAGCGCTGGATCTGATTTCGGCTTTCACCAGCTTCTTCAGCCATGATCTGGTCGGTTCGTTTTTGTGTCCCAACTTGGGACACATTTTTCGATGGTCTTCCCGGCTGTCTGCTCAACGCTTCCAGCTTCAACTTATACGCAAACGCCTTCTCGCTCGGGAGCAGCTTCTCCCTGTGCAGATTGCTGTCGACAAGCGCGACCGCGGCCTGATCCCTCGTCATATCCATCTCGATGGCGGGGATAGTTGCAAGCCCCGCGCGCTTCGCCGCGTGTATGCGGCGGTGCCCGGATATGACCTCATACCCGCCCTCAATCGGACGGACGTTGATCGGCGTCATAATGCCGTGCTCTTCGATGCTCTCAACGAGCCTGTCCATCTCTTCGTCGTCGACCACCCTGTACGGGTGCCCCTTGAAGGGACGAAGCTCTGAGATGCTGATCTCTGTAATGGTTTCTTTTGCTTTGTTTGTATTCATTTTGATTCTCCTTGTAATTAGATTTGAATTTTATGGCAGCCGAAAGCTGCCGTTACAGTTGACTGTAAGGCTCCTTTGTGGTATAATAAAATTGTGAAAAACCCAAAGGAACAATAGAAAAATGACCGATTTTGACGACGATCTCACACCTGAAAAAGACCCCTTTGAGGAGTATGAAAAAGCGCACGACCCGGAAGCTTCGGAGCGTGCGTATATTTGGCGTACCGCCATCGGTCTTCAGCGCGTGGACGGGCTCACTGCTTCCGATTATCTTTATGAGACCGCGGCAAGGAACGTCTCGGGCGAGATAACCGTCGGCGAGGCGGCAAAGCTCATAGAGGATTATTACCGCACCGACCGCAAGCAAAGTGAGCCCCGCACGGAAGAGGCCGACAAGGTCGCCGCCCGCATCAGCGAGATACTCTCCGAAAAGGGCTTCACACTCTCTCCCGCTCAGTATCTCTCCATCCACAAAAGGCTGTTCACCGGGCTTTACAAGCACGCGGGCGAGCTTCGCATCTATAACATTACCAAGAAGGAATGGGTGCTTGACGGCGACACCGTGACCTACGGCGGCTGGACGGAGCTGCGCGCGACGCTCGAATACGACATTTCCACGGAGAAGGCCTTCGACTATTCCGACCTATCCATGGATGAGGTCATCCGTCACCTTGCCGTGTTCATCTCAAGGCTTTGGCAGATACACGTTTTCGGTGAGGGCAATACCCGCACAACGGCGGTGTTCTTTATCCTTTACCTGAGGTCGCTCGGCTTTGACGTGAACAACGACCTGTTTGAAAAGCACTCCTGGTATTTCCGCAACGCGATGGTCCGCGCGAACTACAACAATTTGGCAAAGGGCGTGCACGAGACCACGAAGTATCTCGAACTGTTTTTGAGAAACCTGCTGTTGAGCGAGGATAACAGTCTGAAAAACAGGGCGATGCATATCTCGGGGAATCTCGATATTGCAGAAAGCGACGCTCAAAAACAAGACATTGGCGCTGAAAAACAAGACATTGACCTTGAAAAACGAGACATTGAAGCATTGATTGCCGCAGGCCTTACCCGAAAATCGGCCGCAAATGCGTTGAAGCTGTATTCTGCGTTTGGTTTATCGCGGTTCTTCGGAAGATCGGACGCAATGGAAATCCTCGGTCTTTCACACGCTCCCGCGTCAACGCTTTTGAAAAAGCTTGCTGAGGCGGAGATCACCTCTCCCGTCCCCGGCATGGGCAAGGGAAAGTATCGATTCGATCCGGAATTCTTCAAACGCACGGAAGAGTAAAACTGTTACCGCATAAATATGCGAAAAGCGCCCGCTTGCGCGAGCGCTTTTACGCTGTTCCTGTTATTCTGTTATAGTGTCAAGGACTGCAAATCACCGCCGAGTTGGATCCTTTCGATGGCGAAGCGCGCGCTTTCCCTTATTCCGGGGCTGCGGCTGTGCAGATGCTTTTCGATTAAAGGAACATCTTCCGAGTTACCTATCCTTCCGAGGGATGCGTTCGCGTAGATCATTTCATCTCTGTATCGCTTCTCGTCATCCTGCTCAAGGTAAAACGCGAGCGCATCGCGGCTCTGTTTGGTCGCCGAAGCGCCGAGTGCACAAAGTGCGCTGTGACGCACCAACCACTTCTCGCTTTTGGAGCAGTTCACTATCGGCGCAATATCCATTTCGTCCGGAAGAGTAAGCTCTGCGAGCCGTTCCAGTATCCGCGAAAGAACATATTTATTGTCCTCGACCACCAGTCGCTGGATCAGGAATTCACACGCTTCACGGTCAAACGATTTTTTCAGCAGCTTTCCGATGATAAAATAAGCATTATCTCGTATGTCCCTTGCCTTTTTCTGCGGACTTGCTTCGATTATCCCGATCAGCAAAGGTAAAGCCGCGGGATCGGAGATATTTTCCGCCTCTCTGTGTGCCTGCCAGCTGATACTCGAATCGCTCGTGCGGGCGCCATCTTTTTCGCTCATTCGGTTTATTAGGTCAACAAGGTATTCTTTCATATTGTGCTTCCGTGTGACAGATTATTCCTACAGTACTGTATTTGGCTACGGGACTGTTGCCGTAATTATACCATACTGCAAAGTGTTTTCCAACACGATAAGGTAAAACTACCTTTCTTCCTCCCGATACATCGGCTTACCGTCGATCTCCGGCATATCCTCGAACGCCGCACGCATCTTGGGGATATCTGCCTTGATATCCTCGCAGATGCGCAGCTCCCGCCGGACGAATCGCAGCTGCTCTGTCAGCTCGGCGATCTCGGGGATTGGTTCCTTCGTCCTGCGCTGTTCCTTTCGGAGCGCCTCGCGCCTTTCTTCCAGCTCGGCATATTCTACGGCGCGCATTGCGGCGTGCGCGTCAAGCTGATCCTCACAGTCGATCCCGTACTTTTCAAGCAGATCATGCTGCCGTATGTACCGTTTGAGCTTTCTGACCTCTTCGCGGTTCACCCGGTAAGCGACCTTCTTGCCTTTGCCGAGCCATCCCAGCACGTACATCCACGAAAGCACGAGCGCGCTGAGGCCCATATCCTTATAGTACGGAACAGGCGGCTTTTCCGCTCTCGGTATGACGAGGACGTCCGTCTGCCTCTCGAAGCTGTCCCAAAGCATTTCCTCTATATCGTCCTCGGTCATGCTCTTACCGTCCTTTTTAAGACGCAATGGACGCTTTCCCCCGGGAGGGAGGAAAGAAGGATACTTGCATCGATGATCGACCGTATAGCCGATCTCCTGCA
>JAILRE010000006.1 GCA_024698505.1 Clostridiales bacterium
GCCGAGAAGACCGGCGCCAAGATCGAGTTCTCCGATAAGATCGAGGACGTCGACGGCGCGGACGCCATCTATACCGACGTTTGGGTATCCATGGGCGAAGAGGCTCAGTTCGAAGAGCGCATCAAGCTCCTTGAGCCGTACCGCGTGACCATGGACATGATGAAGATGACCCACAATCCCGACGTCATCTTCCTGCACTGCCTGCCCAGCTTCCACGATCTCGAGACCTCCGTCGGCCGTGAGATCTATGAGAAGTACGGCCTCAAGGAACAGGAAGTCTCCGACGAGGTATTCCGCTCCTCCATGAGCAAGGTCTTCGACGAGGCCGAGAACCGCATGCACACCATCAAGGCCGTCATGGTCGCCACGATCGGCAAATAAGTTAAAAAGCAGAGAGCTCTTGTTTACGGACAAGAGCTTTTTTTTATCGCGGGAATGTGGAAAACCCGGGAAATATGCCGCGGGAAAAGCGCCTTTTTCAGCCCCAAAAAGACATTGTTTTACGGGGATTTTTTCGCCTCGTCCTATCCCCTCGGAGGCGGTTTTCTGTGGAAAAGGGGGCTTTTTCATGTGGAAAACACGGAAAACCACGGCGATTTCGACCGAAAAAGCCGTTAAATATCACGATCCGCCGTATTTCCCGCATTCGTCTTTTTTCGCGCTTTTCGAGTGTACAAAGGCGTGCTCGATATGGTATAATCAGGCGAGGCCGCAATCATATTTATTCATCCCGCGGCCGTTCATATTCATTCCCCGAAAGGCGGATCCCAATGGAAAAGATCAAAAAAAGCAGAGCCGCGAGCTTCGTCTGCATCGCGCTCATATACGTCGTGGCTTCGGCGTTCGGCGCGGCGGTCTATCTCGCCCTCCCCTTTCATTTCGCGGTATCGCTGCTGATCGCGGACGCCGCGGCGACGGTCGTCGTATTCGTATTCAGCCTCATTTTCAAAAACGCCTCGGTCTACGATCCCTATTGGAGCGTACAGCCGATGGTGATACTCGGGCTTTTCGCCGCGGAGAACGGGCTTACCGCGGTCACGCTCCTGCCCCTTATCGCCGTGTTTATCTGGGGCGTCCGCCTTACGGCGAACTGGGCATATTCCTTCAAGGGGCTTGATCGTCAGGATTGGCGCTACGAGCTTTTGAAACAGCGCACGGGCAAATTCTATCCCCTGATCAATTTCATCGGCATCCACATGGTGCCGACGGTGATCGTCTGGGCCTGCACGCTGCCCGCGGTATTACTTTTCAAACAGGAGACGAAGTTCAATTTCGGGTGCGTCGTGTTCTTCCTCGTGTCCATGCTCGCGGCGGGGCTGCAGCTCGTTTCCGACGTGCAGATGCATAGGTTTCACGCGAGGGGCCTTCGCGGGATAATGGACGAGGGGCTGTGGAAATACGCGCGCCATCCGAATTATCTCGGCGAGATACTTATGTGGTGGGGCGTCGGGCTGTACGCGGTCTGCGTCATGCCCGAAAGATGGTACCTCCTCGCGGGGGCGCTTGCCAATACCGCGCTGTTTTTGACGGTCTCCATACCCATGATGGAGGAGCGCCAGTCGAAAAAGCCCGGCTGGGACGAATATAAGAGGAGCACACGCCTGCTTCTGCTGATAAAGAAAGGAAAATGAGATGAAGCTCAGGATCGCGCTTTTGCAGATACTTCCGGGAGAGAGCCTTTCCGAGCAGCTGGAGATCGGCTGCGCCGCCTGTGAGAGGGCGGCCGAAATGGGCGCGGATATCGCGCTCTTCCCCGAGATGTGGTCGACGGGCTACCGCTTCCCGCAGGAAAAGGAGGCCCTGGAGGCGGCGTCACTCGGGCCGGACAGCATGTTCATAAAATGCTTCGCGGGGAAGGCCGCGGAGCTTTCGATGGCGATAGGGATCACCTATCTGGAGGCGTACGGCGCCTTTTCGCGGAATTCGCTTGCGCTCTTCGATATGAAGGGAAGGCGGGTGCTCGATTACGCCAAGGTGCACACCTGCGATTTCGGCGAGGAAAGAGTTCTCACTCCTGGCAACGATTTTTACGTCCGCGAGCTTGAAACAAAGGAGGGGACGGTCAAGGTGGGCGCCATGATCTGCTACGACCGCGAATTCCCCGAGAGCGCAAGGGTGCTGATGCTGAAGGGCGCGGAGATGATACTCGTGCCGAACGCCTGCCCCATGGAGGTGAACCGCCTTTCCCAGCTGAGGGCGAGGGCGTTTGAAAACATGCTCGGTATCGCCACCTGCAATTATCCCGCCGGCTGGCCCGACTGCAACGGGCATTCCTCCGCCTTCGACGGCGTCGCGTATCTGCCGGATCTGCCCCACTCGCGCGATACGAAGCTCTTTGAGGCGGGCGAAGAGCCGGGCGTTTACGTAGCCGAATTCGATATGGATATGATCCGCGAATACAGAAAAACCGAGGTCCACGGCAACTGCTACCGCAAGCCCGAAAAATACGGCATACTGATGAGCGAAAAGGTCGAGGAGCCGTTCATCAGGAAAGACCGAAGAAGATGATGAAGGTAAAAAAACAGCGGTGGAGTTTCTCCACCGCTGTTTTTTTACTGCGTCATATCGCGAAATTGCCGTTCTCGAACACCTTTATAACGCGCCCGTCGCGGGTGGTGCCGGTGATCTCGAGATCGCGCGTACCGACCATGAAATCGACGTGGGTGTTGCTCTCGGCGTTGATGCCGGCTGCCTTGAGCTCCTCGACGGAAAGATCGTCGCCTCCCTTTATGCAGGCGGGATAGGCCTCGCCGAAGGCGAAATGGCAGGAGGCGTTCTCGTCGAAGAGGGTATTGAAGAAGAGTATCCCGCTGTTGGAGATGGGCGAATCGTAGGGCACGAGCGCTATCTCGCCGAGGTAATGGGAGCCCTCGTCAAGCCCGACCTGCGTTCTGAGGGTCTCCTCGTTGGTATCGGCATGGATCTCGTCGATGCGGCCGTCCTTGAAGGTGAACCTTATGCCCTCGACGACGTTCCCGTTCAGCACGAGGGGCTTGGAGGCGGCGAGAGTGCCGTCGACGCCCGTCCTCAGCGGCGCGGAGAAGACCTCCTCGGTGGGCATATTGGCGACGAACTTCACGCCGTTGGTCTTGCAGATATCGCCGCCCGCGAGCCAGAGATGGTTCTCGGGCATTTTGACGCGAAGATCGGTGCCGAGGGAGTTTTTATAATGCAGCTCTGCGAAATCGTACTCGGTCAGAGCCTTGGCCTTTCCCTCGATATTCGCGCAGTGAGCGCGCCATTCGGCGACGGCGTCCCCGTCCTCGGTTATCCGGACGGCCTTGAATATCTCGTCCCAGAGCTTATCGACGGCTTCCTCCGCGGAAAGCCCGGGGAATACCTTCTTTGCCCAAGCGGGGATGGGCACGGAGACCACGCACCAGGGCAGCGCGTTTGACATCATCATGCGGGAGAATTCCTTGAGATCGCGCCCGGCGGCGGTGTTCGCCCTGCGGAGCCTCGAGGGATCGACGCCGCGCAGGTTCTCCGGATCGGAGGCGGAAACGGATATGCAGCCGACGCCCTCCTTGGCGAGGGTGTTCCTCTGCAGTACGACCCAGGGATCGACCGAATCGAATACGGAATCGTCCGCCTTGAGCCAGTGCTCGCGGGCGCAGTAATCGTCGCGCCAGTTGATGATAACGTCCTTCGCGCCGACGTCATACGCGGCGGTGGTCAGCATACGCGCGAAGGGGGCGCAGTCGACGGGGCAGTTTATCATAACGGGCTGACCCTTCTGCAGATTGACGCCCACCTCGACCACGAGGCGCGCGTACTGCCAAAGCATTTTTGCGTTCATATAATGGGTTCCTTTCGATTGGTTTAACTTTTTATGCGGGACCGCGGGGACGGTCCTTTCGGTCCCTGCCTCCGCACGACCCCTATTCTTCGCGGGCCTCGGGCAGCGAGCCGTCGTAAAAGCCTATGCGGACGCCGAAGCCGTCATGAAGCATATGATTGTCAACGAGGAGCCTTGAGCCGTCGTTCATCAGGATCGTGTAGTTCAGAATATTGGGGGCCTGGTATTTCCCTGGCGGCATAAACTGCCTTGAGACGCAGTCGGAATAGCGATATGCGCGCTCGCCCTTGGGGAATATGCAATAGGTAAACCCCTCTTCAAAGAGCGTCAGGCAAATGCTCCTTATACGGATGCCTTCATAGAAAAACCAAATGGTTCCGAGTATAAGGAACACAAATATACCGATCCCGCCGATCTGATCCTCAAGGTCTCCTCCGCGGCTTCCGAGAAGGCTGAGCACGGCAAAGGGGATCGCGATGGCGCCGAAAATCGAGGCGGCGATAAGAGTCCCGTTTCTTTTTGCCTTATACATTTTTTTAGGCAGCAGCTTTTCTTCCATAGTGCTCCGAGATATCGCGGGACCAAAGGGAGCGTTCCCCGGCCCCGGGCAGGATAAGCTTTTTCAAAGGGCAAGCCCATCGGCTTGCCCTTTGACGATCCGGTATTCGATTACTTGATCTGGTCCCTTACGGACTCCTTGCCCAGCTCGATGGCCTGCTCGTTCAGGGGAATGAGGTGAGCCTTCTTCTCGCCGAGTTTGTAGAGGAGCGCGTCGAGAACGCTCTTGGAATCGACGGCCTTGGTGGCCTCGAGGTAAGCGCCCAGCATGGCCATGTTGCCGACCTTGGGGTTGTTGAGCTTATCCGCGATCTCGTTGCAGGGAACGTAGTAAACGTCGATATCCGTCCTGGTGGCCTTCTTGTCGATTATGGAGCTGTTGATGAACAGCTTGCCGCCGGGAAGCACGTTCTGCTCGAACTTGTCGAGGGAGGGACGGTTCATGGCGATGACGCAGTTGGCCATGTTGATGCAGGGGGAAGCGATGGGATCATCGGAAACGACGACGGAGCAGTTCGCGGTACCGCCGCGCATTTCGGGGCCGTAGGAGGGGAGCCAAGAAACATTCTTGCCCTCATACATACCGGCGTATGCGAGGAGCTGGCCGATGAGCAGAACGCCCTGACCGCCGAAACCTGCGAAAATGTTAGTCCAAAGCATATTCAGTCCTCCTTATTCGTTCGTGGTGTCCTTCTTGACGCCGAGAGGATAGTAGGGGATCATATCCGACTTGATCCAATCCATGGCCTCGGCAGGGCTCTTGCCCCAGTTGGTGGGACAGGAGGAGAGGACCTCAACAAGCGCGAAGCCCTTGCGGTCGATCTGGCACTGGAAGGCCTTCTTGATCGCGGCCTTGGCCTTGATGATGTTGGGGACGCAGTCGACGGATACGCGCTCTACGTAAGCGGCGCCCTCGATGGTGGCGATCATCTCGGCGATGCGGATAGGCTTGCCGCAGTGCTCGGGATCGCGGCCGTAGGGGCTGGTGGTGGTCTTCTGGCCGACGAGGGTGGTCGGGGCCATCTGGCCGCCGGTCATACCGTAGATGGCGTTGTTGATGAAGATCGTGGTGATCTTCTCACCGCGGTGAGCGGCGTGAACGATCTCGGCAGCGCCGATGGAGGCGAGGTCGCCGTCGCCCTGATAGGTGAAGACGATGTTCTCGGGATTTACCCTCTTGCAGCCGGTAGCGGCGGCGGGAGCGCGGCCGTGAGCGGCCTCGACGCAGTCGATATTGAAGTACTTGTAACCGAAGACGGCGCATCCGACGGGAACGAAGCCGATCGTCTTATTCTGGATGCCGAGCTCTTCGATGACCTCGGCGACGAGACGGTGAACAATACCGTGGCCGCAGCCGGGGCAGTAATGCATGATGGTGTCCGTAAGAACGGGAGTTTTCTTGAATACGGTCTTCATATAATTACGCCTCCCTTGTCTTTAAGATGTATTCGGCGATCTCTTCCGCAGTGGGGGTGTAGCTGCCGGGCTTGCCGTAGAAGTCGGTGGGCTTCGAGCCGTTGATGGCAAGGCGGACGTCCTCATGCATCTGGCCGGCGGAGATCTCGACCGTCAGCTCGCGCTTGACGGAGGGCTGAGCCATGACCTCGACGAGCTCCTTCTCGGGGAAGGGCCAGAGGGTGATGGGACGAACGAGACCGACCTTCACGCCCTTTTCGGCGCAGAGAGCGATCGCGGACTTGCAGATACGGGCGACGGTGCCGTAAGCGCAGATGATGACCTCGGCGCCTTCGGTGTTGTACTTCTCGACCATGACTTCCTTCTCCTGGATCTCCTTATAGCGGGCCTGGAGACGGTCGTTCATTTCCTGCAGCTCGTCTACCTCGATATAGAGGGAGTTGACGATCGCGCGGGGCTTAGTGCCGTTTGGATCGTAACCGGTGACGGCCCAGGGCTTGTCGGGGAGCTCGCGCTTCTCATGCTCATGGAACTCGACGGGCTCCATCATCTGACCGATGATACCGTCGGCAAGGAGCATGACGGGGGTGCGATAGATATCGGCAAGGTCGAAGGCGGTGTGCATGAGATCGACGGCTTCCTGTACGGAGGACGGAGCGAGCACGATGAGGTGATAATCACCGTGGCCGCCGCCCTTGGTGGCCTGGAAGTAGTCGCCCTGGGAGGGCTGGATGGAGCCGAGACCGGGGCCGCCGCGCATCATGTTGCAGATGACGCAGGGGAGCTCGGCGCCGGCGATATAGCTGATGCCTTCCTGCTTGAGGCTGACTCCCGGGGAGGAGGAGCTGGTCATGACCCTCGCGCCCGCGGCGGCAGCGCCGTAGACCATGTTGATGGCCGCGACTTCGCTCTCAGCCTGGAGGAAGCATCCGCCGACCTTGGGAAGGCGCGCGGACATATACTCGGGGATGTCGTTCTGAGGAGTGATGGGATAGCCGAAGAAGAAACGGCAGCCGGCCTGAATGGCGGCTTCGGGGATGGCTTCACTGCCCTTCATAAGTTTCTTTGCCATGCTCTTGTCCTCCTTACTCTTTCTCAACGGTGATGACGGCGTCGGGGCAGGTCCTTGCGCAGCTGGCGCAGGCGATGCAAGCCTCCTGATCGGTCACCTCGGCAGGGTGATAGCCCTTCTCGTTGAGCTTGGTCTTCGAGAGCTGCATGATCTTTTTCGGACATGCCCTAACGCACAGTCCGCAGCCCTTGCAGCGGTTCTCGTCAATGGTTACTTTGGATACCATAAGCGATATGACCTCCTTGATATTAAGGGTTTTGCGGAAGGCGCAAAAACGCCTCCCCCGGCCCCTTTTTTCCAAATTCCATTATAGCACTATTAAGGCTTTTGAAAAAGCAATTAATAAAATATATTAATGAAACGGTAGAAAAAAAGGGCCGTTTTTATCGCTCCCCTGCCCCGTCCCTTCCGATTTTACCCGGAATTTACAAGTTCTTTACCGCCCGGTATTTTATTCCGGCCGCGGATGCGGTATAATTAGCCTGTCAATAACGAAAAGAGGAGAAGGTAAGGTATGATCTTCATAGTTGAGGACGATCTCGATATAAGAGAGATGGAATGCTACGCGCTGACGAACAGCGGCTTCGAGGTATGCCCCTGCGAATCCGGCGCCGAGCTGGACGAAAAGCTTATGACCGCCGCGCCGCGGCTCATACTGCTGGACATAATGCTTCCAGGAGAGGACGGCCTTGAGATACTCGGAAGGCTAAGGAGGGACCCCCGCACCGCCGAGACGCCCATTATAATGGTCACCGCCAAGACGAGCGAGATAGACAAGGTGAGGGGCCTGGATCAGGGCGCGGACGATTACCTCACCAAGCCCTTCGGCGTGATGGAGCTCGTTTCGAGGGTAAAGGCGCTGCTGCGCAGGTCCGCCCCGCGTGAGACGGAGCGCGAAAAGCTGGTCTCCGGCGGTATCGTGATCGACTGCGACAAGAGGGCGGTCACTGTCGACGGGCAGGAGATAGAGCTCACCTTCAAGGAATACGAGCTTCTTTATGCGCTCATGTCCGCAAAGGGCGTGGTGCAGAGCCGCGAAAAGCTTATAAACACCGTTTGGGGCTATGACTTTGCGGGAGAGACCCGCACCGTGGACATGCATATTAAGACGCTCCGCCAGAAGCTGGGCGAGAACGGCCGCAGCATAGTGACCGTGAGGAACGTAGGCTACAGGATGGACTGACGGGCTAAAGGGGAGCAGCAGATGACAAAAAGGTTCCGCTCGCTTGCGATAATAGTATTCGTGATAGTCTGCGCGCTGGTATCGTCGCTCTCGGCGGTGACGGTGCTTGTGGGCATACCCATGCCCTGGGCGGCGGTCGTGATAGTATGCACCGTCATACTGGGCGCGGGCGCGCTCTACCTCTTCACGGCGGCCCTCATGCGCGAGGAAAAGGAGTATCACGGCGCGGATTACGCCGCCATGATAGACTCCATAACCGGCGGCGTGCTCGTGCTGGACGGCAATTCGCGCATCTACACCGTCAGCGAGGACGCGAGGCATTACCTCGATCTGCCCGAAAACGCGATAGGCATGAGCAAGGCGGACGCGATACACGACGGGGAGCTGCTCCGCTGCATCGACCGCGCCGCGCACGGGGAGAGCAACCTCACCGAGTTCACAAGCCACGGCGTTACGCTGCGCGTGCTCGTCGACCCCGTTATTTTCAACCGCCAGATAGTCGGAACGATGCTCCTGCTCCTTGATATGGGCGAACAGCTCACGCTGCAGAAGCTGAAGCGCGAATTCACGGCGAACGTCAGCCACGAGCTGAAGACCCCGCTGACCTCCATATCCGGCTACGCCGAGATGATAGCCACGGGCCTCGCCTCCGAGAAGGACGTGCCCGAATTCGCCGCGAGGATACAGAAGGAATCGAAGCGCCTGCTGGCCCTCATTAGCGACATAATAAGGCTTTCGAGCCTTGACGAGGGCTCGGAGGCCGAGAGGGAGCCCGTGGACATGGCCGAGGTCGCCGACGAATGCCGCGACGTGCTGTTGAAATCGGCGGAGGACCGAGGCGTGGATCTCGAGCTCGATACGGAGAGCTTCACCGTGGAGGGCTCGCGGAGCCTGCTTTCAGAGCTCGTCTACAATCTGATGGACAACGCCATCCGCTACACGGAAAGGGGCGGCAGCGTGTTCGTTACCGTGCGTGACAGGCTCGTTTCCGTAAAGGATACGGGCATCGGCATACCGGAGGAGCATCAGCCCCATATCTTCGAAAGGTTCTACCGCGTGGATAAATCAAGGTCCAAGCAGACCGGCGGAACGGGCCTCGGGCTTGCGATAGTCAAGCACATCGCAGAAAAATACCACGCCGAGATTGAGCTTCAAAGCAAGGTCGGCGTCGGTACCGAGATCACGGTCAGGTTCTGAAAATGGAAAACGGGCTCCGTTTCCCCGCGTTTTGCGGGAAGGAACGGGGCTTTTTTTCAAAATATACCGCGATACGAGCCGAAAATCCAAAATAAACGCTTGACAAATCGAAGGTCTATCCGATATAATGCTTATCTGTGACAATATGGGGAAAAGCCCTTTGGGGCCCCTGACCAATAATCAAAAGGAAAGAGGTGCACATCCATGAAGATGACATACCAGCCCAAGGTAAGGCAGAGGAAGAAGGTCCACGGTTTCCGTCAGCGTATGTCCACCGCCAACGGCAGGAACGTTCTGGCCCGCAGGCGCGCTAAGGGCAGGAAGAAGCTTTCCGCTTAATTGAAAAATCAGCTGAACCACGGTGTGCTTGAAAGCAGTCTCGCGCCGTGGTTCACGAATTTTCGGCGGAAAAACGGGAAAGGGAAGGAATTTCCCCGCCCCGAAACGGGAGGAAGCCCCTCCCAACAGGAACAAGGGCGCAGGAAGCGGCAAACGGCTCACAGCCCGCCCGTGCCCTCAGCCGTGAAATGAAGCGTTGCTATTCCCTAAAACGGAACAAGGAGTTCCGCCGTGTGTATAAGAACGGCAAGTCCGTGGGAAGTCACACACTGGTATTGATCTATTCATCCGGCCGGCAGCCCGAAAGGAAGATCGGGTTCGCAGTGGGCAAAAGGATAGGCAACGCGGTCGTCCGCAATCGCGTGAAACGCAGACTGAGAGAGGCCGTTACCCCTCTCTTGCCGGAGATAGTTCCCGGCAGCCGCCTCATATTTATCGCTCGCGGCGCGATAACGGACGCAAGCTTCAAGGAGATCGAATCGACAGTGCGCCGCCTTGTATCGAAGGCGGGCTTGCTTGGCTGAAAGCCTGACGCTCTCTGTTGGGGGCGAGTACCCGGAACTGATCTGACGCCCACCTCTCATTTTTCCCGAGCAGGCAGATCGAAGCGTTCCATCGGCAGACGAATGTCTGCGGGCAGATATTATGACCGCGGTCGGAAATGCGATAAAAAGCTTTCTCATATATCTCATCCGCTGTTACAGACAGCTGAGGCCTGACAGAGCTCCGTGCTGCAGGTTCTCGCCGTCATGTTCGGAGTACGCCATCCAAGCCATTTCAATACACGGCGCCGCCAAGGGGAGTCTCCTTGCCCTTTGGCGTATTTTGCGCTGCAATCCTTTTTCAAAGGGCGGGTACGATCCCGTTCCCGAAAGGGGAAGATGGAGCGCAAAAACCCAACGGATCACTGAAAAAACAGCCTACGAAAGGAATTCACGATGACATTTTTCCTTACACGCTGGTTCTACGCGCTGATGCAGTTTTTATACGGGCTTTTCAGCAACAGCTATCTGCTCACGATACTCGTTGCCACCCTTCTGCTGAGGCTCGTCCAGATCTACCCCGACATCTCCAACCGCAAGACTCAGATCAAGATGGCGGTCGTCAAGCCCGAGCTTGACAGCATCCAGAAGCGCTATGCGGACGATCCGCAGAAGATGCGCGCCGAACAATCCAAAATAATGAAAAAGCACGGGATCAGCACCTTCTCCAGCTGTCTCCCCATGCTGCTCATATTCCCCCTCTTCTTCTGCTTCCTGGGCGCTTTCCGCTGCTGGGGCAACGAGGAGACGGTCACCCTCATGTACGAGACCGCCGTCGCCCGCAATTACGAAGAGGGCACTCCCGAGCGCGCCGCGGCCGAGGAGCAGGCGATGGAGACCTTCAAGGGATTCAAATTCCTCTGGGTCAACAACATCTGGCAGCCCGACTGCTTTATCGACGCGCAGTTCCTCCTCTTCCGCTTCGACGGAGAGGTGGTAACGAAGCCCCGCAACCTGCAGGCGCTCAGCTCCGTGGCTCTTGCGAACATGCCCCTTCTGCAGAAGGGCTACACCGATAAGAGCGGGAAGTTCGTCTCCGGTCAGGAGATCTGGCAGACCCTCTGCGACGCGGGCCTTGCCTCGGGCGAATACGGCAACGCCGGCAATTCCTCCGGCTGCAACAGCTGTTCCTCCTGCGCGACCGACAGGTCGGGCATGTATCTGCTCCCCGAGGGAGTATCCGAGGAGACCGCGTCCAAATACCTTAACGAGGAGGAAATGACCCCCGCCGAGGGCGAGGAGGCCAAGACCTACTCCGGCGCGGATATCTACCGCAGCATCATGAAGCGCTATCCCGACGCGCTCTCCAAGGACGGGAAGACCCCGGCAAACGGCCTTATGATAATGCCCTTCCTGGCTTTCGCAATGCAGATGGCCTCCACGCTCATCATGCTCAAGCGCAACAAGAAGGACGGCCAGGCCGAGCAGGCCAAGCAGATGAACGCCATGATGTACTTCATGCCCGTTATGACGATCCTCATCTGCATGAGCACGACCACCGCGTTCTCCTTCTACTGGACGATCTCCGGCGCGATCCAGCTCGTCTCCACGCTCATAATCAACGCCGTATTCGATAAGAAAAAGGCCGAGACCAAGGCGGCGTAAGCCCGCCTTCGTCCAAGACGCGAGACAAATTCAAAAGGACGCCTTTTTTCGCAAAGGAAAGGATAAAATAATGGAAGAAAAAGAACTCACCAGCGTTCGTTCGACGGGCAGATCCGTTGACGAGGCGATTTTCAAAGGCCTGCAGCAGATGGAGATCTCGATAGACGAGGTCTCGATAGAGATAATCCAGCAGGAGACCAAGGGCATTCTCGGCATAGGCGCGAAGCCCGCGATAGTACTGCTCACCAAGCGCCCTCCCGAGAGCTTCGATATGCCCGAGTACGCGGCGAAGTACGAGGAGCGCGAGCCCTCCCGCAGGGACGATCGCCGCAGGCGCGACAGGCGCGATGACAGAAGGGACCGCCGCGAGAAGCCCGACCGCAGGGAAAAGGCCGAGGCGCCCGCCGCGGAGAAAAATGAAGAGCCCAAGGCCGAGCCCGCAAAGCCCGCCGAGGAGAGGCCCGAGCGCCGTGAAAAGCCCGCCCGCAGGGAGAAGAACGACCGCCCGATGAAGGCCGAGCGCCGCGAAAAGCCCGCCGAGCCCAAGCCCACCGAGGCGAAGCCCGCGGAGCCCAAGCCCGCGGAAGCCGCTCCCGCGGAGGCCGCCGAGCCGAAGGTCATCAACTACACCCTTGAGGAGGCCGAGGGCAATCCCGCCGCCGAATTCGTCAAGGGGCTGATCGAGCATATGGGCGCCGAGGGCCGCGTACTTGCCGCGCACGACGAGGACTGCCTCAGGCTCCGCATCGATTCCGAGATGATGGGCATGCTGATCGGTCACAGGGGCGAGACTCTGGACGCCATGCAGTATCTCACCGGCCTTGTCGTCAACAAGAACCGCAAGACCGACGGCTATACGAGGGTCACCCTCAACACCGAGGAATACCGTGAGAAGCGCGAGGAGACGCTGAAGCGCCTTGCCAAGAAGGTCGCTTCCCAGGTCAGGGCGACGGGCAGGCCCCGCGCTCTGGAGCCCATGAACCCCTACGAGAGGCGCGTGCTCCATTCCACACTCCAGAACAATCCCGACGTGACCACGCATTCCGAGGGCGAGGAGCCCAACCGCCGCGTTGTCGTGACGCCGCGCCGTCCCAAGGGCAGGAGCTATTCCAAGCCTAGGAACGCGAGGAGGAACGGCCCCGTGCCCGCCGTGAACAGGCCCGAGAGGAACGAGGACGAGGGCGACGGCACCATCAGCCGCGAGGAATACATGAAGCTCTACGAGGCCGCCAGGGCCGCGAACCCCATGTTCTCCGGCAGATCCACCGAGGAAAAATAATGCTTGATAAGACCGTATTTGCACTGTCCACACCCGTGGGCGGTGCAATTGCAATTATGAGAATAAGCGGCGAAAACGCCCGTCCCCTGCTTGAAAGGCTGTTCACGGGGAGGATCGCGCACCGCCGCGTATCATACGGCCGCATAGTCGACGAAAACGGCGAAATTATCGACGCCTGCTGCGCGGCCTTCTTTGAGGCGCCCGATTCCTACACGGGCGAGGATATGGCGGAGATATCCGTCCACGGCTCGCTCGCGGTAGCAAGGAGGCTTGCCGAGGCGATCGAGAGCACGGGGCTTGCCGAAAAGGCCGGGCCCGGGGATTTCACGAGAAGGGCCTATCTTAACGGCAAGATGGATCTTGCCGAGGCAGAGGCCGTAATGGACATGGTCGCCGCCTCCGCCGAAAGGTCGAGGAGGGCCGCCGCCATGCAGCTTGAGGGCAGGCTCAGCGCGGTGATCGCCTCCCTTTACGAGAGGATAAAGCTTGCCTGCGCGCGCCTTGCCAACGCCATGGACGACGACACGGGCGAGGCCGAGCTTGACGAAGCCGCGCTTGCCGCGGAGTTCACCGCCGCCGCAAACGAGGCCGAGGAGCTGAAGGAGGGCGGGCTCCGCTCCCGCATACTGCGCGAGGGCGCGAGAGTCGCCATAATCGGCAGCCCGAACGTGGGCAAAAGCTCGCTCCTGAACGCGCTCATAATGCGCGAGCGCGCGATAGTCACGGCGATCCCCGGCACCACGCGCGACACGGTCGAGGAACAGGCCGAGATCGAGGGGCTTCCCGTGATATTCGTCGATACCGCGGGCATCCGCGAAACGGACGACGAGGTGGAAAAGCTCGGTATCGAGCGCGCAAGGCGCGAGGCGGACTATGCGGATCTCGTGCTCTGGCTCGTCGACGGAACGAGGGCGATCCGGAAGGAGGATATTGACGTGCTTTCGGGCGTGCGCGGCAAAAAAACCGCCGCCGTTATCACGAAGACCGATCTTGACCGCGCCGTTTATCCCGACGCGGACGGCCTGATAAACGGGCTTCCCGCTTTCCCCACAAGCGCCGTCACGGGCGAGGGGCTTACCGCGCTGAGACGAGGCATGGCGGAGCTGCTGCTTCCCGAGAACCCGCATTCGGAGAGCGCCTTCCCCGAGAGCATAGTCACCAATTCCCGACATATAGAGGCCCTCGGCAGGGCCGCCGACGCGCTTTTTGCCGCCGCCCGCCTCATCGTCTCGGGCGAGACCGACGCCGCCTATTTCGAGGCGCGCAGCGCGATGGACGCCGCGGCGCAGATACTCGGAACGGAGGATCCCGGCGAGGAGCTGGTCGACGCCGTGTTCAGCCATTTCTGCATGGGCAAATGATGTTCGTTCGATGTACGGAAGCGGGACACGCTTCCGTTTTTCATTCTATACAAAGGGCGTTTTTCGTGATATAATCAACTATTATGAGCGCGTTCTTCGATGAAAAATACGATATTGCGGTTATAGGCGCCGGCCACGCGGGCTGCGAGGCCGCGCTTGCCTGCGCGCGCATGGGCTTGAAAACGCTCGTGCTCTGCATCGATCTCGATTCGGTAGCGCTCATGGCCTGCAATCCCTCGATAGGCGGCACCTCGAAGGGGCATCTCGTCCGCGAGGTCGACGCTCTCGGCGGCGAAATGGGCCTTGCCGCGGACGACTGCTTCATACAGATGCGCATGCTGAATACGGGCAAGGGACCCGCCGTCAGGTCGCTCAGGGCCCAGATGGACAAGCGCCGCTATCACGAGCGCATGAAGGCCGCCCTCGAGAGCGAGCCGAACGTCACGCTTCGCCAGGACGAATGCGCGCGCATTCTCACGGAAAACGGCGCCGTCTTCGGGATAGAGACCGCCCTCGGCGCAAGCTATGCCTGCCGCGCCGCGGTCGTCTGCTCGGGCGTCTACCTCAAAAGCCGCGTGCATACGGGCGAATATCACCGCGACAGGGGCCCCTCCGGCCTCGCTTCGGCAACGCAGCTCTCCGATTCCCTCAAGGAGCTCGGCTTCGAGCTTCGCAGATTCAAGACGGGCACCCCGCCGAGGGTCGCCAAGGCCTCGCTCGATCTTTCCCGCACCGAGCCGCAGTACGGCGATTTCCCGATACCGCATTTCTCGTTCATGACGGACGCGCTTGAACGCGAGCAGGTCCCCTGCCATCTCACATACACCAACGAAAAAACCCACGAGATAATTAGGCAAAATCTTAACAGATCCCCCATGTACTCGGGCTCCATCCACGCGACGGGCACGAGGTACTGCCCCTCGATAGAGGATAAGATAGTCCGCTTCGCCGACAAGGACAGGCATCAGCTCTTCATAGAGCCGGAGGGCCTTACCACCGACGAGATGTACGTCCAGGGCCTTTCGACGAGCCTACCGCGCGACGTGCAGGAGGCGATGCTGAGGACGATACCCGGCCTTGAGAACTGCCGCGTGATGCGCTACGGCTACGCCATCGAGTACGACTGCATCGATCCCACCGAGCTCACGCCCTTTCTTATGAGCCGCAGGATCCCCGGGCTGTTCTTCGCGGGGCAGATAAACGGAAGCTCCGGCTATGAGGAGGCCGCCGCCCAGGGCATATACGCCGGCATAAACGCCGCGCTCGCCGTAAAGGGCGAAGCTCCCCTCGTCATCGGGCGCGAGGAAGCGTATCTCGGCGTCCTCTGCGACGATCTGACCGACAAGGGCACCAACGAGCCCTACCGGATGATGACCTGCCGCGCGGAGTACCGAATGCTCCTTCGGCAGAACAACGCGGATATGCGCCTCACCGAAAAAGCCCTCGGGACGGGGCTCGTCTCCCCCGCGAGGTACGACCGCCTCATGCGGAAAAAAGAGGAGATACGTCTTGCTTCCGGCGCGCTGAAGAGGAACGTCCCCGCGAGCGAGGCGCTGACGAAGCTCCTTACCGACAGGGGCAGCGCGGACGTTCGCGGCAGCACGAGCCTTGAAATGCTGTTAAAGCGCAGCGGGATAACCTATACCGATCTGCTCGCCATATACGAGCTTCCCGCCGTCTCGGACGAGGCGCGCGAGGAGGTCGAGGCCGAGGCCCTTTACGGAGGCTACGTGAAGCGCCAGCAGGAGCAGATCGAGAAGCTCCGCCGAATGGAAAAGGAGACCATCCCGACGGATATCGATTACATGGCCATCACCAACCTGAGAACGGAGGCAAGGCAGAAGCTGACGAGGCTTCGCCCGGTCAACCTCGGCGCCGCGGCAAGGATCTCCGGCGTTTCCCCCGCCGATATCGCCGTGCTTTCGATCTATCTCAAATCAAGAACGGAGGACGAAAATGCCCCGCGATGACGAAAAAGGAAGAAGGATAGTCCCGGACGAGCTCCCGCCCATGACGGACGGAGTGCTCGGTTCCGTGATGCCCGAGCTGACCGAGGAGCAGATACGCAACTTCATTAAATATTACAATCTGCTTTTGGAGTGGAACGCAAGAGTGAACCTCACCCGCATAGTCGAGCCCATGGAGGTCGCGAAGAAGCATTTTGCGGACAGCATACTTGGCTCGCGGCTTATCCCCGAGGGCGCGCGCGTAGTCGACGTGGGCACGGGCGCGGGCTTCCCCGGCGTGCCGCTGAAGATAGTTCGTCCCGATATCGAGCTCTGCCTTGTGGATTCGCTCGGCAAGCGCGTGAAGTTTTTGAACGAGCTCTGCGCCGCGCTCGGCATAAGGGCCGAGGCTATCCACGCGAGAGCCGAGGACGCGGCGAGACTTCCCGCGCTCCGCGAAAAATTCGATATCGCGCTCTCACGCGCCGTCGCGCCGATGAACGTCCTCACGGAGCTGACCGTGCCCTTCGTTAAGGTCGGAGGGGCTTCCCTCATGTACAAGGCGGCGAGCACCGCCGAGGAGATGGCCGCTTCCGCCAACGCTTTCAGGGAGCTTCGCTGCAGGGCTGAGGCCGTGGAGTTCGACGTCCCCTGGGGCGCGAGGACGATAGTCCGCGTGGTGAAGAACGCGCCGACTCCCGCAAAATACCCGCGTAAGGCAGGCACCCCCGAGAAATCGCCCCTTTGACGCGCTTTATTTGCCGCTATTTGACTTTGTTTGAGGACGCGGCAGGGATCAACAGCTTTTGCGAAGAATACTTCACCGAGCGCCGGAAGAGCGCTCCGAAGTATTCTTTTTTTGTCGAGGCGTCCATGTCAGTATTCAGCATCAGAAAGGAAGCCAAAGCGGATCCCGAACCCGAGCTCAGGCTCGAGGAGATCCCCGTAAGGCTGATAATCCCTAACCCGAACCAGCCGCGCCGCGCATTCGATGAGGCGGGAATCGGCGAGCTTGCCGCTTCGATAAAGCAGGTCGGCCTGCTGCAGCCCCTTCTCGTCCGCCGCGCGGGAGGATTCTACGAGCTGATTGCGGGCGAGCGCAGGCTGAGGGCGGTGAGAAAGCTCGGCTGGAAGTCCGTCCGCTGTATCATAACCGGCGGGACGGACGAAAACGATTCCGCGCTCATGGCGATCGTGGAAAACCTGCAGAGGGAGGATCTGCATTTCTTCGAGGAGGCGGAGAGCTACGCACGTCTGCTCGAACGCCTGCGCGTAACGCAGGAGGAGCTTGCCGCACGCATCGGCAAGAGCCAGGGCTTCGTCGCCAACAAGCTGCGGCTCCTGAAGCTTTCACCCGAAACGCGCCGCGCTGTCATTGAGGGCGGGCTTTCGGAGCGGCACGCAAGGGCCGTATTGAAGCTTCCCACAGACCTCGACCGCGAGACCGCCGTGAGAAGGATCGCTTCCGGCGGGCTTTCCGTCAAGGAGAGCGAGAAGCTCGTCGAGAGGATGCTTGCCTCGAACGAGCGTCAGGGCGGAAGGCGTAGGCCGAAGATAATACGCGTGTTCAGGGATTACAAGCTTTTCGTCAACACCGTCGAGGCGGCCTGCGGTCAGCTCCGGGAAAGCGGGCTGAAGGTCGAGGTGGCGGAAACTCCCGCGCAGAACGGCGTGGACATCTCCATAAAAGTACGCCGCTGAATCAGATGGAAAGGGGCTCGTCGAGAGATGAGCCCCTTTTGTTTCACGTGAAACAATTTGAAGAACCGAGGATAATGTTTCACGTGAAACATTAGCGAAACGGTATTCAACGGACGGTTGGCGTAAAAACGCGCGAAAAAGCAAAATAAGCGGTTGCAACGGGGGGCGTTTTCATTTATAATAAAGCTGACCGTCAGGTTAATACAGATTTTCGGAGTCGATATGGCGAAGATAATAGCAATTGCAAATCAGAAGGGCGGCGTCGGAAAGACGACTACCGCCGTGAACCTTGCCGCGTGCACCGCGCTTGAGGGCAAAAAGGTGCTTCTCGTGGACATCGATCCGCAGGGCAACGCGACGAGCGGCGTGGGCGTGGATAAAAACGCCTGCGAATACAGCATCTACGACGTGCTCATAAACGAGGAGGAGGCCGAAAAGGTCATCGTTAAGACGAGCATCGATACGCTGGACGTGCTCCCGTCAAGGCTGGAGCTTGCCGGCGCGGAGGTGGAGCTCGTTCCCATGATGGCGCGCGAAAGGAAGCTCAGGGCCGCGCTTAAGCCCATAGCGTCCCGCTACGATTTCATATTCGTGGATTGTCCGCCCTCGCTCGGGCTTCTGACGCTGAACGCGCTTACCGCCGCGCATACGCTGCTCGTGCCCATTCAGTGCGAGTATTACGCGCTCGAGGGGCTGGCTCAGCTGATGAACACGGTTAAGCTCGTCCGTCAGCACCTCAACGACGATCTGGAGGTGGAGGGCGTCGTTATGACCATGTACGACGCGCGCACGAACCTTTCGCCCATGGTGGTCGGCGAGGTAAAGAAATTCTTCAAGAACAAGGTCTATGAGACGGTTATCCCGAGGTCGGTGCGCCTCGGCGAAGCGCCCAGCTTCGGAATGCCCATATCTCTTTACGATCCTAAGAGCGCGGGCGCAAAGGCATACACCGAACTTGCAAAGGAGCTTTTGGAACGAGATGGCAACAAATAAGAAAGCAAAGGGCCTCGGAAAGGGCCTCGATTCGCTCTTCGGGAGCTATGAACCCAAGGATACCGACGTGGTGCGCCTTATTTCGGTGGGGCTGATCGACAACAACCCCGGTCAGCCGCGCAAGAGCTTCGACGAGGCGAGGCTTGCGGAGCTTGCGGAATCCATCAAGCAGCACGGAATAGTGCAGCCGCTGATTGTCAAAAAGAACGGCGACCGCTACACGATAATCGCGGGCGAGCGCAGGTACCGCGCGGCGAGGATGGCGGAGCTTGACGAGGTCCCCGCTATAGTGCGGGACATGGACGGCCGCGAAGTGATGGAGGTAGCCCTTATAGAGAACATCCAGAGGGAAAACCTGAACCCCATCGAGGAGGCCGCGGCGATCCGCTTCCTTATGAAGGAGCATGACCTCACGCAGGAGGAGGTGGCGAAACGCCTCTCCAAGAGCAGGCCCGCCATCGCAAACTCGGTAAGGCTGCTGCAGCTGCCCGATTCCGTGCAGGAAAAACTGCGCGAGGGAAAGATCCAGCCCGGCCACGCGAGGGTGCTCGCCTCGATAACGGACGAGGAACTGCTCGAAAAGCTGGCGGACAGGTGCGCCGAGGGCGGATGGTCCGTCCGCGAGACGGAGGATCAGGTCAAGAAGGCGCTCACGCTGGCGGAGCTGCATAAGCGTCCCCGCAAGAGGCGCAGGCTCACGAACGACCTTGCCGCCGCCAGGAGCCGTCTCCGCGAGAGGCTCGGCACGAGGGTCGAGATCCAGGGCGACGAAAAGAAGGGCAAAATAATAATCGAATACTACACCGACGAAGGTCTCCAGTCCATTTACGAGACCATAATGGGCGGCGAAGAATGACGCCCGATCTGAAGCCCGGCGAAAAAATCGAGGACCTGCAGTATAAGGGCCTCCGCATAATCCAGAACGAAAGCGGATTCCGCTTCGGAACGGACTCCGTCCTGCTGGCGGGGTTCGTTAAGGCCGGGCCGAAGGACAGCGTTATCGACCTCGGAAGCGGCACGGGCGTTATTGCCATGCTCGTCGAGGCGAGGACCGGAGCGAAGGTGACTGCCCTTGAGCTGCAGCCCGAGCAGTGCGATATGGCAAGACGCTCCATATCGATGAACGGCCTGGATATAGAGGTCGTCGAGGCCGACATGCGCACGGCGCACGAAAGCCTCGGCAGGGGGAGATTCAGCGCGGCGGTCTGCAACCCGCCCTATTACCCCGCGGGCTCTGGCGAGATCTCCGGAAAGGGCGAGTCGGGCTTTGAGGGCGCTGCTACGCACGACCTCTTCTGCACCATGAGCGAGGTGGCGTCCTCCGCGGCGCGGCTTATAAAATACGGCGGCAGATTCTTCATCTGCTGCCCGACTTCGAGGCTCGCGGAGGCGATAACCGCGCTTTCAAACGAAAAGCTTACCCCGAAAAGGCTGAGGCTCGTTGCAGTAAGGGAGGACAAAGCCCCCTACCTCGCGCTGATCGAGGCGAAAAAAGGCGGCGCTCCCGGCCTTAAAGCCGAAAAACAGCTCGTGCTCTGCAATCAGGACGGCAGCTACACCGAGGAGGCAAACGCCATTTATCACAGGACGGACGCTTGAAATGGAAGAGATCACAGGAATCGAAACGAATATAGAGAGCATCCCCGCAAAGCTCTACCTCTGCGCGACGCCGATAGGCAACATGGGCGACGTGACGCAGAGGGTGCTGAGAACGCTCGAGGCGGCGGACGTCATATTCTGCGAGGACACACGCAATTCCGGCGCGATGCTGCAGCGACTCGGCATAAGAAAGCGGCTCGAGAGCTGTCACGAGCATAACGAGGAGGCCGCCGCGGAGAGGATCGCGGAGCTTGTGCTTTCGGGCAGGGCAGTCGCCTATATTTCGGACGCGGGCATGCCCTGCATATCTGATCCGGGCGAAAGGCTGGTAAGGGCGTGCATAGAGAAGAACGTCCCGTTCGAGGTGCTTCCCGGCGCCTCGGCGAGCCTGACCGCCGCGATACTCAGCGGCCTGCCCACGAAGCGGATATATTTCGTCGGCTTCCTCGCCCGCGAGAACCGCGAGCGGAACGAGACGATCGCCGAGATCAAGCGCGTGACGGCGACGGTCGTGCTTTACGAGAGCCCGTATCGGGTGGCCGCCACGCTTGGGGAGCTGCTTGAAAAGCTCGGCGACAGGAAGGCCGCGGTCGTCCGTGAGATCACCAAGCTTTACGAGGAGGCTGCGCGGGGCACTTTTTCCACACTTGCGGAAAAGTATGCGGAAAACCCGCCGAAGGGCGAATGCGTGATAGTATTCTCGGGCGAGAATGCCGAGACCGAAGCGCCCGCGGAGAGCCTCGACGATATGCTGCTTCGCCTTATCGGAGGCGGCATGAGCGTAAAGGACGCCGCAAAACAGGCGGCCCTCCTTCTCGATATCCCGAAAAACGAGGCCTACAAACGGGCGAACGAACTGAAAAACGAATAAGAGGCAAAGGGTGCATTCACTTAAGGAGATGCAGGTTTTCAGCCAGTAGAACCCAATGAAGAAAATTAGATCCGGGGATAGCGATATCCTCGGATCTTTCTTTCTTTTTTGGGCTGAAAACCGCGAAGCGTCTCAAAAGAGGAGATTTTTGTGCCGGGCAAGGCGAAAAGCGCAGGAATACTCGTTAGCGGTCTTTCGAGCATTTTCAACGCAGCATGGCGCAAAAAGATACATTTTGAGGCTGTTTATCCTTAAGTGAATGCGCCCAAGGCCTCTTTTTTTTGCAATGAAATGAAGACGGCGGCAGGGGAGAGGATCGGATCAAAAGCCGACATAATAATATATAATATACAAGAATGGCAAAAAAGAAGATCCGGGGGGTATGTTCCCCGGATCTTTCCGTTTTACGAAGCTATGATCCCGCGCGCCTGAGAGGAGCGCAGCGGTCATAAGCCTTACCCCACGCAGATATCTCCCGCCTCGTGGTTAAGCTTTTCAAGGCCGAGGCGCAGCCTTCTCAAGGTCTCCTCGCGGCCGAGGAGGGCGGCTATCTCGATGGCGCCGCCGGGGGTGACGGTGCGGCCGCTCATGGCGATGCGCACGGGCCAGAGCAGGGTGCCGTTTTTCATGCCCTTCTCCGCGGCGAAGCCTATGAGCGCGTCGTGCAGGGAGGTCTCGTTCCACTCGGGAAGCGCCTCCAGCAGAGGTATAACGGCCTCAAGCACGGCCTTCGAGACCTCGGGGTTCGTCTTGGACTTCTTGTTGGTGAAAAGCTCGGTGTCGTAGCCCTCGTCAAGCTCGGCGAGGAAATCGACGACGTTCGCTATATCGGAGAATATCTCCGTCCTGGGCTGGAGTATCCTTATGAAGATATCCTCGTTGGCGGGATCCTCCGCCATGGCGCCGACGCCCGCTTTTATAAGCCAGGGCTTGGCTTTTTCGAAGTACGCCGCGCCGTCCATGCGCCTTATGTACTCGGCGTTCATCCAGCGGAGCTTGTTGTGATCGAATATTGCGGGGGACTTGGACAGCCCCTCGAGCGAGAACGCCTCCTTGAGCTCGTCGAGAGTGAAGAACTCGCGCTCGTCTCCGGGGCTCCAGCCGACGAGGGCGAGATAATTGATTATCGCCTCGGGAAGATAGCCGAGGTTGACGAGATCCTCGAACGTGGCGTCGCCGTCGCGCTTGGAGAGCTTATGCGTCGCGTCGCGCATTATGGTCGTCAGATGGACGTACGTGGGTTTCTCCCAGCCGAAGGCGTCGTAGAGCAGATTGTACTTGGGCGTGGAGGAAAGATACTCCATGCCGCGCAGGACGTGCGTGATGCCCATTGTGTGATCGTCTATGACGTTCGCGAAATTGTAGGTGGGCATGCCGTCCGCCTTTATGAGGATCATGTCGTCCAGCTCGGCGCAGTCGACGGAGATATGGCCGAATATCGCGTCGTCAAAATCGGCGACGCCCTCCGTGGGGACGTTCTGCCTGATTACGTAGGGTTCGCCCGCGGCGAGCCTGCGCTCGACCTCCTCCTTTGAGAGGGAGAGGCAGTGCTTGTCGTATTTGAAGGTGCCTCCCTCGGCCTCGACTGCGGCGCGGCGCTCCTCAAGCTCCTCCTTGGTGCAGAAGCAGTAATACGCCTTGCCCATCTCGACGAGCTGCTTGGCGTAGGGGAGGTACATATCCTTCCTCTCGGACTGCACGTAGGGGCCGTAATCTCCGCCTATATCGGGGCCCTCGTCCCATACGAGGCCTGCGGTGCGGAGCGTCTTATAGACCATCTCCTCCGCGCCCTCGACGAAGCGGGCCTGATCGGTATCCTCGATCCTCAGCATGAACACGCCGTCGTTCTTTTTGGCCCAGAGCCATGCGTAGAGCGCGGTGCGAAGGTTCCCGACGTGCATGAAGCCCGTGGGGCTGGGAGCGAATCTCGTTCTGACTTTCATATGTGAAATTCCTTTCAATGATTGACTTTTTTACAGGGAAAGCGCGTATTCTCCGAGCGTGAAGCCGAAGGGGCTTTCGGGGTTTTTCGTGAGCCTGACGGTCACGTGGCAGACGAACGCGGTGTTGGAATAGCCGAATTTGCCGAATATCACGTCGCCCGTCAGCGTGAGCGCGCCGCCCTCCTCGGAGGCGGAGAGCAAGTCCACGTTATAGTAATAATCCTTCTGCGCGGCGGAAACGCTGTAAACGCCGTCGATAAGCTTTATATCGTGCGCTTCGGTATCTATTCCGGGGAAATCGTTCCCGAAGCAGGCGCGGTACATGGCTTCGAACCTTTCGGCGGGGACGGGTATGCGGCCCGCCGCGGGGCGGACGCCGAGCTCAGTCACGGCTCTGCCCATGAAGCCCGTAGCGGCGTATTCGGAGAGCAAGCCTTCCGAAATGCTTTCCCCGCGCACGGCGGAGGCGTTTGCGACAAAGCCGAGGAAGCGGACTATATCGAGGTATTCCCGGAAGGAGACGAGCTTGCCTTCGCCGACGAAATCGGGCGTGAGGCTTTCGCCCGCAAGCTCGAATTCGATGACGCCCTCCTCGAAGGGGGCGAGGACGCCCTCGTCGAAGCAGACGATGCAGCCGCCCTCCGTGGCTATGACGCCGCGCTTTATGTCGATCGCGGCGAGCACGCGGGATTCCTCGACGGGATAATAGGCGGGATCGCCGGAGATCTTTTCAAATACAGCGGCAGCGGCGAGATCGTCTGCATGGTAATTGCAGAAGAGGTCGCGTATGGTGAGCTCGTTTCCGCGCTCGTCCAGCATGAGAACGCGCTTCGCCCTTTCGGGCTGGGCTTCGTAATAATGCTCCTCCGTGAAAATAACGTTCGTGACGCCGCAAGAGACCTTGACCTCGCAGGAGACCTGCGAAAGCGGGGATTCGACTATCGCCCCGGGCAGGTACTTCGTTTCTATGCGGGAGGCAAGCTCCTCAAGATAGGCGTCGACCGCGCGGTTCATGGCGTAGCCCGCGGTGAACGACTTGGAAAACTCGGGCAGCTGCACCGAACAGCAGTAATCGCAGTTCGCGCTGTCGGACTTTTCGGGCCAGAACCTCAGGTATTGCGTCATCTCGTAGGAAACGGGCGGCGCTTCCGTAACGCGCGGCTCCTCGGTAGGCTCGGGGGGAGATACCCTGCCCCTGCACCCGGGCGCAACGAAACAGAGGGCGGCGAACACCGCCGCAAACAGGAGCGAGGCTATTCTGCTTTTAAGGCTTTTTGCCATGGTTCAAGGCCCTTTTTCGGGATTTTTAGTGATTATATCGCAAAACCTTCCGTTACACAAGCCCGAGAGCGCGCATAATGAGCATCAATGCGGGCACGAGCACGAAACAGCCGAGCGTCGTAAGGCACATACCCGCGGCGACGAAGCTCTCGTCCGCGTCGCAGGAGGCCGCCAGCACGACGGCCTGCGTCATAACGGGCATTGCCGCCTCCACCACGAAAACGCCGGAGCCGATACCGTTGAGGCCGAGCAGCTTGCAAAGAAGGAGCATCGTCGCGGAGGCGAATACGAACCTCACGAGTATGGCGGCGATCATATCCTTATCGGGCCTGAGGGAGCCGAAGCCGTATTCGTACAGCGCGGAGCCTATGTAAAGGAGCGCGAGCGGCGTTACGATATTGCCGACGTAGCCGCACATCTTGACGAACGAACGCTGGATCAGCGTTATCACCCCGTAGCCCGGGAATGCGGCGAAGCCCTCCATAAAGGCGGCGTTCTTTTTGAGGGAGTATTCCAGTATCAGGAGGGGTATCGCTATCATAAGAGCAATGAGGGGAGGGGAGAGGAGCTTTTTAAGGCCCTTGCCGAAGCTCCGCTTTTCAACTATTCCCTTCGCCGCGTCGCCGCTCTTGTTGATGAGGTAGTTGCCCACCGTCCAGAAGAAGGTCGTATTGACCATGTAGAATATCATCACGTAGGGGATGGCCGCCTCGCCGAAGAGGCCCGTATTCATGGGAAGGCCGACGAATATCGAGTTCGAGAAGGCGCACATCACGACGAAGCCGCCCCGCCTTGCGGGGGAGGGCTTGAGGAGCTTGGCGAGGAGCAGGCCTATAAGGAGCGTCGTCGCCATGCTGAGGACGGGTATGCCGATGAGGAGCAGGGGATCCTCGAGCGAGCCGAGATCCAGCGAGCCGAGGATATTGCTCATGACGAGGGCGGGCATGCCCGCGTTTATGATGAGCTTCGTCATGAGCCCCTTGTGTTCGCGCTTTATGTAGCCCTTGCGGGCAAAAAGATACCCCACGGCGACGATGCACATCACGATCGCGACCGCCGCAAGGGAGTGCAGCAGAGTTTCGAGCATATTGTCCTTCCGCGGCAAACTGCCGAGCTTGTCATTTTTTACAATTATAGCATAGAACCGCGGGAATGCCAATAAAAAACTCGGCGGGCTTTTGCCTTGCCCGCCGCGAATATTAAGCTTTACGATCTGCCCGCCGCGTCCCGCGCGAGCTTAAGCAGCTTTTCGCGGGTGTTGTCCTGCGGGCGGACGGCGCAGTGGGATAAAAGCGCCGCCTTTATACGGCCTATCTCGGGGGAGGGAGGGAGCGAAAGCGCCTCCATTACATCCCTTCCCGTGACCGCAAGCTCGCTCTCCGAGAAGGGGGTGTTCTTTTCCGTCATCTCATGGAGCACGGAGCGCCAGCGAAGAGCCGATCTTACCTCGATCGTTTCGCCCACGGAGCCTTGGAAATCCGCCTCCCTTACGTCGGCAAGCAGGAGCGTCCTCTCCCTGCCCCAGCGGCAGAAGCGCTTTTTCAGCGTGGAGTCCTTTGCGCGGCCGTCCAGGTCGAACATATGATGGCGGACGAGCCAGCAGACGAGCTCCGTCGTGCCGTTGTCGAAGCGGAGCCGCGTCATTATCTCGCGGCAGATGCGCTCGCCCTCCAGATCGTGCCCGTGCATATTGCCCTGCTTTTCAAGCATTATCGGCTTTGCGATATCGTGGAAGAGGCAGGCGAGCCTCAGCGGCAGAACGGGCTTTGAGAGCGCGGTGGTACGGAAAATATGCTCCAGAACGGGGAATCTGTGGAATTTCGCGCTCTGCGGCACGCCGCGGCAGGCGGCAAGCTCGGGCAGGAACACGTCGATGAGGCGGAGCTCATCCATTGCGTGAAGGCCGCGAAGCACGGAATCCTCCGCGGGAAGACCGTATTTTGCGTCGGCCATGAGTATCTTTATCAGCTCGTCGCGGATCCTCTCGGCGGAAACGTCGGCAAGCAGGGGCGAAAGCTCCCTTGCGGCGGCGAACGTCCTTTCCTCGATATCGAAGCCGAGCTCGGCGGCGAAGCGGCAGAGCCTCAGGAGCCTCAGCCCGTCGTCCCTCAGTATTGTTTCGGGATCCGCCGTCGTGGTGCGGATGAGGCGGTTTTCAAGATCGGGAACGCCGCCCGTCGGGTCGAGCACCTCGCCCGAAAGAACGCACGCGTAGAGCGCGTTGACCGAGAAATCGCGGCGGAAGGCGTCCTCCTCCGGCGTGTCGGAGAAGGAGACGGAGCTCGGCCTGTGGGCGCCGCCCTCGCCGTAGGAATCGGCGCGGAAGGTGGTGTGCTCGTAGGATTTGCCGTTTATATGCACCTCGACCATGCCGAAGGCGAGCCCCTTTTCGACCGTCCCGAAGCCGTTTTCGCGGCAGAGCCGCAGCATTTCGTCCGGCCTGAGCCTGCTCGTCACGTCCGTATCCGATACGGGGATCCCGAGCAGCGTGTTGCGCACGTGCCCGCCCACGACGAAAAGCTCGCCGCCCTTTTCTCTTACGAGCCCGGCGAGAGTCAAAAGCTCCGGATCGAATTGGAATAACGCTGTTTTCATGGTTTTTCGTTTGAATATCGGGACCCTTCCGTCAGCCTGCGGCTGACACCTCCCCTATAAATAGGGGAGGCAAAAGAGTAAGCGGAACCCATCGATCAGCCTGCGGCTGACACCTCCCCTATAAATAGGGGAGGCAAAAGAGGAAGAGAGACCCATCGATCAGCCTGCGGCTGACACCTCCCCTATAAATAGGGGAGGCAAAAGAGGAGGCGGAACCCCTCAGTCATCCGGGCGGGGCCCGGCTGACAGCTCCCCTATATAATAGGGGAGCCGATCGCTGCGAAGGACGAGCTCTCGGGCTGCAGAGAGAGTCCGAAAGGCAGAGGATCGTTATGTTTCCTGCGAGCGCTTCCGAGCGAGCCTTTCCGAGGCGAATTTATCTATCCAAAGGCAGACGCCTTCAAAATTCGTATCCACGTCATAATTCGATATCCGCAGAACGTACAGGCCGCGCTCGTTCAGATACGCGTCGCGCTCGCGATCCCGCTGCGCCGAATCGGGCGCGTAGTGCTGGGAGCCGTCGATCTCTACGACCAGTTTTGCGGAAAAGCTGTAAAAATCTACGATGTAGTTTCCTATGGCCTTTTGCCTTCGAAACCGCGCCGGATGACGGCAAAGGTATTCGTACCAGAGCCGGCGTTCCTGCCTTGTCATGTTTTTCCGAAGCGCACAGGCAAGCGTCCGAAGCTTCGGCTTGCTGATCGTGTTCACGAACTGCTCCTTATACTCCCAACAGCGAGCCGAGTGGGTCCAAAGGCTCCCCTATTTATAGGGGAACTGTCAGCCGGGCTATGCGAGGCTGACCAAGGGGATCGTTCCTTATAAGGCTCCCCTATTTATAGGGGAGCTGTCAGCCGGGCTATGCGAGGCTGACTGAGGGGATCGTTCCTTATAAGGCTCCCCTATTTATAGGGGAGCTGTCGCCCGAGCCACACTCGGGCGACTGAGGGGTCCACAATCACCGCGGGGCGAAGCCAAGCTTCGCCCCGTCGATTTATTTATTCGTCTTCGCCCGTTTCGGGTTCCACCTCGGTGAAATCGAGGGAGTCGTCGGGAAGCGCCTCCTCGCGGCGCGCCTCGGCGGGATGCTGGGCGGCTTCGGCCTCGTGCTCGTGGGCGGCCTTTTCGAAGGCCTCCTCCTCGTTATGGGGAGCCCTCGCTATCGAGACGACGCGGTGCTCGTCGTCCACGCGCATCAGCTTCACTCCCTGCGTGTTCCTCGATATGACGCTTATATCCTTCGCGGGAACGCGGATAATAACGCCGTCGTCGCGGACGAGCATTATGTCCTCGTCGTCCGTGCACATTCGGAGGCAGACGAGATTGCCCGTCTTGGGGGTGAGCTTCAGCGTCTTGACGCCCTTGCCGCCCCTCGACTGCGTTCCGTACTCCGATTCCTCGGTGCGCTTGCCGAGGCCCCTTTCGGTTATCGCAAGCAGGTAACAGCCCTTCTCGACCTTCGTCATGTCGATGACCTCGTCGTCATCGTCGAGCTTGATGGCGCGGACGCCCGTCGCCGTCCTGCCCATCGGCCTCACGTCGTCCTCGTGGAACCTGATGCTCATGCCGTTCCTCGTGCCGATCATGATATCGTCCTCGCCGCTCGTCAGCTGAACGCCGATCAGCTCGTCGTCCTCCCTGAGGCCGAGGGCGATTATTCCGCCCTTATGGATATTGTCGAAATCCTTTATGGCGGTCTTCTTTATTACGCCCTTCCTGGTGGCCATCACGAGGTATTTGCCGCCGTTCGTGTACTCGTTTATCGGGAACGCGGCGGCGACCTTCTCACCGTTCTTGAGCTGCAGCAGATTGACTATCGCCGTGCCCTTCGCGGCGCGGCCCGCCTCGGGTATGAAGTAGCACTTGATGCGGAACGCCCTGCCCGTATTCGTGAAGAAGAGGATATGCGAATGCGTGGAGGTGACGAAGATATCCTTGACGAAATCCTCGTCGCGCGTGGTGTGGCCGGAAACGCCCACGCCGCCCTTATGCTGGGTGCGGTAGGTGTCCTCGTTGATGCGCTTTATGTAGCCGAGCCTCGTCATGGTGACGGCCATATCCTCCTCCTGGATGACGTCGTCCATGTCGATATCCTCGATCACCTGGGTTATCTCGGTGCGGCGCGCGTCGGCAAAGCGGGCCTTGATATCCAGTATCTCGCTCCTTATCACGGAGAGCAGTAGCTTTTCGTCGGAGAGTATGTGCTTGTAATACTCGACCTTTGCGGTGAGCTCCGCGGCCTCTGCCTGGAGCTTCTCGCGCTCGAGGCCGGTCAGCCTCTGGAGACGCATATCGAGTATCGCCTGCGCCTGCTTCTCGGAGAAGCCGAACCTTTCCATAAGGTTCGTCCTCGCCTCGCCCACGTTGGGGGAGGCCTTTATAACGGCTATCACCTCGTCGATATTGTCGAGCGCCTTCAGAAGGCCCTCGATTATGTGCAGACGCTCCTCGGCCTTTTCGAGATCGTACTTCGTGCGGCGGGTGACGACGTCCTTCTGATGCTCGAGGTAATAGGAGAGTATCTCGCGCAGGTTCAAAACCTTGGGCTCGCCGTCCACCAGGACGAGCATTATCGCGCCGAAGGTGTCCTGCAGCTGGGTGTGCTTGTAGAGCCTGTTGAGTATGACGTTCGCGTTCACGTCCTTCTTGAGCTCTATCACAATCCTCATGGAGCCGCGGCTGGATTCGTCGCGCAGATCGGATACGCCCTCGATCTTCTTCTCATGGACGAGCTCGGCGATCTTCTCGACGAGCCTCGCCTTGTTGACCATGTAGGGGATCTCGGTCACGATAATGCGGCTGCGGTCGTTCTTCATGGGCTCGATCTCGGTCTTCGCCCGGACGATTATGCGGCCCCTGCCGGTGAAATAGGCGTGCCTTATGCCCGCGTCGCCCATTATTACGCCGCCCGTCGGGAAATCGGGGCCGGGTATGTAGTTCATCAGCTCGTCTATGGAGATGTCGGGATCGTCTATCATGGCGACAACGGCGTCTATTACTTCGCCGAGGTTATGCGGGGGGACGTTCGTCGCCATGCCGACGGCGATGCCGTTCGAGCCGTTGACCAGAAGGTTCGGGTACCTTGCGGGCATTACGGAGGGCTGCATCCTCGTCTCGTCGAAGTTGGGGTAGAAATCGACGGTGTTCTTCTCGATATCGCGCATCAGCTCGAGAGCGAGCTTCTGCATCCTCGCCTCGGTGTAACGCATGGCGGCGGGCGGGTCTCCGTCAACGGAGCCGAAGTTGCCCTGGCCGTCGACGAGGGGCATCCTCGTCGAGAAGGGCTGCGCGAGCCTCACCATCGCGTCGTAAACGGCGGCGTCGCCGTGGGGATGGTACTTTGCCAGCACGTCGCCGACGACGCGTACGGACTTCCTGTAGGGCTTATCCGGGTCGAGGTTCAGCTCGTTCATGGAGTACAGTATGCGCCTGTGAACGGGCTTTAAACCGTCCCTCACGTCGGGGAGGGCGCGGCTTATAATGACCGCCATCGCGTAGGAGATGAAGCTCCGCTTCATTTCGCCCACGAGATTGACGGGGGTTATGCGGTCGGAGGGGGAATGATCGCCGTATCCGATCAGATCTTTGTCGTTCTCGTTCATGTTCTTCCTCCGTTAAATGTCAAGGTCTGCGACCAGCTTGCTGTTCGTCTCTATGAATTCGCGCCTCGGCTCGACCTGATCGCCCATGAGGACGGTGAATATCTGGTCGGCGGCCATGGCGTCGTCTATCGTCACGCGGAGCATCAAGCGCGTTTCGGGATTCATGGTCGTGTCCCAAAGCTGCTCGGGATTCATTTCGCCGAGGCCCTTGTAGCGCTGGACTTCGATCTTGTCGCGGCCGATCTCCTCCAGCGCGCTCGCAAGCTCCTCGTCCGAATAGACGTATTTTCTGAATTTGTCGCCCTTCTTGATGAGGTAGAGGGGCGGCTGCGCTATGTAGACGTACCCCTGCTCGACCATCTGGCGCATGTGGCGGTAGAAGAAGGTCAGAAGCAGCGTCCTTATATGGCTTCCGTCGACGTCCGCATCGGTCATGCAGATTATCTTGTGGTAACGGAGCTTCGATACGTCGAAATCGTTGTCCATGCCCGCGCCGAAGGCGGTTATCATGCAGCGGATCTCGGCGTTTGAGAGCATCTTGTCGAGCCTCGTCTTTTCGACGTTCAGTATCTTGCCTCGAAGGGGCAGTATCGCCTGATATTTCCTGTCGCGCCCGTCCTTCGCGGAGCCGCCCGCGGACTGGCCCTCGACTATGAACAGCTCGCAGTTGGCGGGATCCTTGTCGGTGCAGTCGGCGAGCTTGCCGGGCAGCGAGGTGGAATCGAGCGCGGTCTTGCGCCTCGTCAGGTCCCTCGCCTTCCTCGCGGCCTCCCTCGCTCTCGAGGCCTGGAGGCATTTGTCGATAATGAGCTTCGACTCGGCGGGATGCTCCTCCATATAGACGGAGAGCCCGTCCGAAACGGAGGAATCGACCATGCCCTTTATGTAGGCGTTGCCGAGCTTGGTCTTGGTCTGGCCCTCGAACTGGGGCTCGACGAGCTTGACGGAGATTATCGCCGTCAGGCCCTCCCTCACGTCGTCGCCGGTGAGGTTCGCGTCGTTGTCCTTCAGTATCTTGTTCTTGCGCGCGTAGTCGTTTATAACGCGGGTGAGCGCCGTCTTGAAGCCGACGAGATGGCTGCCGCCCTCCGTCGTGCAGATGTTGTTCGCGTAGGTGTAGATGTTCTCGGTGTAGTCGTCGTTATACTGCATGGCGACCTCCACGCTCGCCGTTTCGAGCGGGTTGTCGCTCTGCGCGGCGGTGAAATAGATGGGCTCGGGATGCAGCACCGTCTTGTTCTTGTTGAGGTAGCTGACGAACTCGCGTATGCCGCCCATGTAGTGGAAGGTCGATTCGAGCTTTTCCTCGGGGCGCTCGTCCGTTACGACGATGGTCACGCCCGCGTTCAAAAACGCCAGCTCGCGCAGCCTCTTTATCAGTATCTCGTACTCGTAATCGACTTCGTCGAATATGTCGGGATCGGGATGGAAGGTGATGGAGGTGCCGTGCTCTTTGGGATCGCACTCGCCCACGACCTCGACCTCGGTCTTCTTTATGCCGCGCTCGCAGATCTGGCGGTAGATCTTTCCCTCCTTGCGGACCTCTGCGATCAGAAGGTAGGAGAGCGCGTTGACGACCGAAAGGCCCACGCCGTGCAGGCCGCCGGAGACCTTGTAGCCGCTGCCGCCGAATTTGCCGCCCGCGTGGAGCATCGTAAGCGCCACCTCCAGCGCGGATTTGCCCGTCTGCTTGTGCATATCGACGGGTATGCCGCGGCCGTTGTCCACCACGGTAACGGAATTGTCCGGGTGGATCGTGACGAAGATATGCGTGCAGAAGCCGGCCATGGCCTCGTCGATGGCGTTGTCGACTATCTCGTAGACGAGATGGTGCAGGCCCCTCGAATCGGTGGAACCGATATACATGCCCGGCCTGCGGCGGACGGCCTCAAGCCCTTCGAGCACCTGTATCTGCGAAGCATCGTAGGTTGACTGTTCCATAATTTATGTTCCTTATCTGTTGATTTTCGTGATATTGCCGTCCCTTACCTCGAAAAGGGCGGCGAGCTTATCCTTTGCCGCGCTCTCAACGCCCGTCGCGGTGAGCAGGCATTGACAGCCGAACGCGGAGTTCATCAGCGCCTTCTGCCTCTCCTCGTCGAGCTCGGAGAGCACGTCGTCCAGAAGCAGCACGGGGCTTTCGCCGACGACGTCCCTTATGAGGGCGATCTCGGACAGCTTCAGAGAGAGCGCCGCCGTCCTCTGCTGCCCCTGGGAGCCGTAGACCTTCACGTCCGTTTCGCCGAGCTTGATGCCTATATCGTCCCGGTGGGGGCCCCTCGTTGTGAAGCCGCGGCGGATATCCTCCTCGGCGGAGGCCGCGAGAGCATCGTAGATCGCGTATTCCGCGTCTCTTTCGTCAAAGTCGATGTTCGGCTCGTAGAAGGCGAAAAGCTGCTCACGGCCGCCTGAGAGCCTTCTGTGCACGTCGGACGCGATGGTGGAGAGCTGATCCATGAACTCGCGCCTCGCGCGCATGACCTCCGCGCCCGTCCTCGCCATCTGCACGTTCCACATATCCAGCACCTCGGGATCGATGGGATCGGAGAACGCCTCCTTTATGAGGGCATTCCTCTGGCGCAGAGCGGCGTTGTACATGGCCGCCTTGCGGTAGTAGGCGGGGCGGAGCTGGCAGAGTTCCATATCCATGAACCGCCGCCTCACGTCGGGCGAGGCCTTGACGAGCGCCAGATCCTCCGGAGAGAACATGACGACGTTCAGCACGCCCATGAGGTCGCCCGCCTTGTCGGCTCGCTGACGGTCTATGAATATCTGCTTCCTGTCCTTGGGGTTCTTCGCCGCGGCGTCGCCCGTGCGGAGCTTTATTTCGACCGTGCGAAGGCCGGTATTCGTCTCCGCCTCGATCCCGACGTAGGCGCCTGAAAGGCCGTGGCCGATCATCTCCTGATCCTTGGAGGTGCGGTGGCTCCGCCCGAGGGCGCAGAGGAACACCGCCTCGAGCACGTTGGTCTTGCCCGCGGCGTTGGCCCCGTAAAGGAGGTTCAGGCCGCTTTCGGGCGCGATCTCAGCCCGATCGTAGCTCCTGAAACCGTTTAGCGTGAGCTTCCTTATGCGCAAGGCCGGCACCTCCCGATAATTCCCCAAAATACTTACGATTTTATTATATCATAAACGGAAAAACAAATCAAGATGTTTTATTATAATAATGAAGAAATCACCACGAAAACGACAGGAAAAAACAGGCTTTGCAAAAAGGCCGGCGCGCAAAAAAACGCGGCCCGCCGGATCGCCCGGAAGGCCGCGAAAATATGTGAGAGAGCAAAAACGTAAAATTCCTTATTTAACGATCCGGGCGATCTGCTGGATCTTGCTGCCTGCGCTCAGCACGGCGAAATTGTTGGCGAAAACGAGGTCGGTGGCGCCCACGCTCGCGGCGAGCTCGAGCACGTTCCCCGTCCAGTAGCGGTAGTCGATCTCGTAGATCTTGCTGTAATGATCCACGAGGAACGGCAGGAGCGCGTTGCCGAAGGACTCCTTGATTATTATTAGGCAGGAGCCGTCGGTCACGTCGGGGTTGGTGAACACGGTGAGCGGATTGTCGCTCCCGGCGAAGGCGTTGTAGTTCGCCACGGGGGAGACTATCGGCCAGTTGGTGCCTCCATGCGAGCCGTCGCTTGCGGGATCGGTGAAGAACTTCATCTTGGCGTTCGGGGAAACGGGCCAATAGAGATAGACCGTGTCAGCGGGAAGCAGCGCGGGATCCTTTCCGCTCGACCTGTAGAACGAGCCCAGGAAGCCCGTTTTGCGCTTTTCCTGACGGGCGGTAAGAGGTATCTCCTCGATCCCCTTCACGCGGCAGAACGCGCGGTAGGCGTAATACGCGCCGAGCGACGTCCAGTGATGATCCGTCCTGAAATAAAGGTACTCGTTCCTGTGCAGGCGCATGTCGTGGCAGCAGGGGACCTTTATCACCTTGTCGGACATGAGGGAGAACGTGACGTTTATCTTGGCTTCGGTATCGACGTGATGGGATATCTGCGCGGCGATGTCGTCCGGCAGGACCACTCCGTACCCCGTGGGGATGATCAGCGAGTAGACGTTCGTGCTTCCTTCAAGCTGCTCCGCCGCCCAGCTGATGAGATCCGCGTACTTTTTGGCGGAGGACTTCACGTAAAAGCTTATCTCGAACGCGCTGTTGTCCACCCTTATGAGGTTCAGCCCGTCGCCGTAGGTGTGATACTTGCCGGAGCGGCTCGTGAGCGGAGGTATCGTGCTCACGTCGGGCCCGGGCAGGTGGGGCGGCTCGGAATAATAGGGAGTCGGCGTGGGATCGCCCGAGGGCTTGGGCGTCCTCGTGGGCTTAGGCGTCGCCGTCGGCTTGGGGGTATTCGTGGGTTTGGGAGTATTCGTCGGCTTCGGCGTTGCCGTCGGCTTGGGCGTCTTCGTGGCCTTAGGGGTCTCGGTGGGAACGGGAGTTTCCGTCGTGACGGCAGTTTCCGTCGGGACGGGAGTTTCCGTGGGAACGGCGGTCTCCGTCGGGATCGGCGTCTCGCCGGAGGCGGTCTCCGTCGGCGTTGCGGTATCGGTGTGGGCCGGGAGCGCGGTAACGAACGCCGTCTCGGAGGGGACGGCGGGCTGGGTAGGAGCGGGCTCCTGCGTCGGAGCTTCCGTAGGGTCGACAAAAGCGCTCCTGTCCCCGGGGACGGAGTCGGATCCGCGAAGCGCCGCGGCGAGTATCAGCGCGATCATAACGAGGCAGACGGCCTTCAGCACGAACGCGCCTTTGGATGAGGTCTCGTAATTTTCCAAGGGTTCAATATCTCAGCCGAGAATTTTTTCGGCGGTCTGGGTGTCGGCGGTTATGACGACGAAAAGGTACGCGCCGTTATCATAGATCACGGCGTTCTGCAGCTTGGAGGCCTCGGCGGGCTCGTAGCGCTCGGCTTCGAGCTTCAGCGAGTCGAGGTAGAGGGAAACGGCCTCCTTCACGGCGGGGACGCCCGTCTCGTCGGGGAGGGTGAAGAGGAGCACCGCGTCGGCGTACTTGCCGCCCGCGGAGAAATGACGGATGCTCGTTCCCTCGGGAAGGTCGCTGAACAGGAAATCGGCGTACTGGCTGACGTCCTGAAGGGGAGCGGCGTATTTCACGTCCGCCAAAAGCTTATTGAGCGTCGCCTCCGCATCGAACGCAGCGGGCTTATCGCCGTTCTCCTTGGGGGAGCAGGCAAGAAACGCCAGAGCGAATACGGCGGCGAGCAGTATTGCGGTGATTTTTTTCATTTTGAGTTCTCCGAATAAGGATATAGCGCCGCGGGCCGAAAAATGCGGGTATTCTTTTCGCCGCGGCTACTTTTCATTGTATCATTTTTTCGGACGCGTGTAAAGGGGGACTTGTCGGAAAATGTCGGAAATTGCCTGAAAAAAGCGAAGACCGGCCGGCTGATCGTCGGGCGGACGACCGAATCGGCTCCCTTGCTCTGCAGGGGGAGCCGGCGAGCCGGCGCAGTCGGCGGGACTGAGGGGTTGAAGCGGCGGCCGGCTCCGGCACGGGCCAAAACTAAGCGCGGCGCGGAGTATGAACTCCGCGCCGCGGCTTGACTGTGCGTATTAACGAACTGCGGCGATCAAGCGGGCTTTGGCTTTATCGGCACGTTTCGTTCGGGACGGGATCACTCGGCCTTGGGGCCGGCGTCGATTATGTGCTGCGGCATGTTCTTGTACTTCTTGAAGTTGTTTATGAACAGCTGCGCGAGCTCCTTCGCCTGCTTGTCGTAGGCCTCCTTGTCGGCCCACATCTCGCGGGGATCGAGCACCTCGTCGGGCACGTTGGGGCAGGTCTTGGGGACCATCACGTTGAATATGGGATGGCGGACGTACTCCACGTCGTTCAGGGCGCCGGTAAGGGCGGCGGTGACCATAGCGCGGGTGTACTTGATCTTCATGCGGGAGCCAACTCCGTAGGGGCCGCCGGACCAGCCGGTGTTGATGAGGAACGCGTTGGCGTTGTGCTCATCCATCCTCTTGCCGAGCATTTCGGCGTATACGGAGGGATGCATTATGAAGAACGGCGCGCCGAACAGCGTGGAGAAGGTGGCCTGGGGCTCCTTTACGCCGCGCTCCGTGCCGGCAAGCTTCGCGGTGTAGCCGGTAACGAAGTGGTACATGGCCATATCCTTATCGAGCTTCGCGATGGGGGGCAGCACGCCGAATGCGTCCGCGGTGAGGAACACGACCGTCTTGGGATGGCCGCCCACGCCGGGGATAACGCAGTTGGGGATGTACTCCACCGGGTACGCCACGCGGGTGTTCTCGGTGATGGAATTGTCGTTGTAATCGAGAGTGCGGGTCTTCTCGTCCATTATGACGTTCTCGACGAGGGCGCCGAACCTGATGGCTTCCCAGATCTGGGGCTCGTTCTCATGGGAGAGGTTGATGCACTTCGCGTAGCAGCCGCCCTCGAAATTGAACACGCCGTCGTTCGACCAGCCGTGCTCGTCGTCGCCGATGAGCTGGCGGTTGGGATCCGCGGAGAGGGTGGTCTTGCCCGTGCCGGAGAGGCCGAAGAACAGGGCGGTGTCGCCCTCGCTGCCCATGTTGGCGGAGCAGTGCATGGGGAACACGCCGCGCTGCGGCATCAGGAAGTTCATAACGGAGAACATGCCCTTCTTGATCTCGCCGGAGTACATGGAGCAGGCGACCGTGACGCGGTGATATTCGAAATCGAGTATTATCGCGGCCTCGGAATTGGTGCCGTCGCGCTCGGGGATGCACTTGAAGCCGGGGCATACGAGCACCGTGAACTCGGGCTTGAACCCTTCAAGCTGCTCCTTCGAGGGCCTTACGAAGGCCTGGGTGGCGAAGAGAGCGGAGGCGGCGTTCTCGCATACGACGCGGATGGGCAGGGAATAGGCCGTGTCGGCGCCGACGTAGGCGTCCACCACGAAGGCCTCGCGGTTCTGCATGTAGGCGCACATCTTGCCGTAGATGGAATCGGCCTTCGCGCGCTCTATGGGCATATTGATCTTGCCCCAGTCGACCATGTCGTGGATATCGGGAGTATCTACGATGAAGCGGTCGTTGGGGGAGCGGCCGGTGTACTTGCCCGTGTTGATGACGAGCGCGCCGGTGTCCGAAAGCTTACCTTCGCCGCGGGCGAGCGCACGCTCGGTCAGCTCGGCGGGGGAGAGGTTGCGGTAGATCGCGGAAAGCTCCGTGATACCCATTGCGTCCAGATAGTTCTTCATGATCTGCTCCTTTTGAAAATGTATTTTTCTTAGGGTTTACTGACTTATTTGTGGATGAAAAGCACGCCTATCGTGTTCGGCCCGCAGTGGCTTGAAACGGTGCAGGCGGCCTCCGTTATGAGTATCTCCTTGAAATAATCAAGCTTCGATACCTCTTCGTAAGCGGCGTCGATGTACTCCTGACTGCAGTGCGCGCTGGTGATGAATATCCTCTCGGGGCGAATATCCTCGATATTCGCAAGGCGGTCGTTCACGTACTGCCTGACCACGCGGGCGTACTTTCCCTTGTACTTCTTGCCGACGCGCATCTTGCCGTCCACGACCTCGATGCAGGGCTTGAGCTGGAAAAGGTTCGCGCCCAAAGCCGCGACGGAGCTGCAGCGGCCGCCCTTGGCCATGTACTTGAGCGTGTCGAGGGTGAAGCTCGCATCCACCTTGGGGATTATCTCCTCCTCGACGGTCTTTACGATCTCGGGAGCGGACATGCCCCTTGCCGCCATCTCGCAGGCCTCTATGACGGACTGGCCTATGCCGGAGGAGAGGTTTTTCGAGTCTACGACGTAGACGCCTTCAAGCTCCTTCGCGGCGAGCGACGCCACGTTGAACGTTGTGGAAAAGCCCGAGGAGATGGTGAAATGGATTATCTCCGCGCCGGGGTTCTCCTCCCTGATGCCCGAGAGATAGTTCAGGAAATCGTCGATGTTCTGCGCCGCGGTCGAGGGAAGCTCGCCCGTTTTATCGACGAGGTCGAAGAGCTGTTCCGAGGTGAGGTCTACTCCGTCCATGTACTCCCTGCCGCCGATATTGATGTAGAGCGGGAGCTTGGAGATATTGTAGCGCTCGTAAAGCTCGGGGGACAGATCCGCTGTGCTGTCGCATGAAATCTTGATCATATTATTCCCCTATAAAAATTATGAATTGCGGCGGATAATAAATAATAACGCAGGCAGGCCTGCCCCGCCACTCTTTATTTTATCATGGAAGGAGGCAAATGTAAAGAAAAAACGTGCGGCGCCGCATAAAAAAGCCCCGGGGCGTGCGCTCCCGGGAGCTTCGTGATTCGGCTTTATTCGTACCGCACGATCACGCCGTCCTTATAGGTCGGGACGGTGTCCGTCGTATCGGGGGTGAAGCAGAAGGCGACGTCGTCCTCGAAGCCCATCGCGCAGAGCCTTGCGAAATGGAAGGTCTTGGAAAGGTCGAACCTGCCCTCGCGCCAGCTGTGGTAGAGGGATTCGCAGATTATCGCCATGTCGGAAAGCTCGCCGTCCCTTATATCGGCAAAGTTCCTCACCGCGTCTATCACCGCGCCCGCCGTGCACAGATCGTCGGCGGAGGGCTGGCCCTCGGTGCCGGCGCAGACTATCAGTATGTCGTTCCCGTTGCAGGCGGCGGCCTTTGCGGCGGCCGTGCGGTTTATCATGGAGCCCAGAAGCACGCTGTCCGCGCTCCTGACGCTGTAAAGCGCGCCCGTGCCGTTAGTCGTGGAGACGATGACCGTCTTGCCCCTTACCGTCCTCGAAAGGTAATCCTTGGGGGAGTTGCCGAGCTCGAAGCCGGGTATCTTGACTCCGCCGCGCTCGCCGCCAAGCACGCATTCGCTCATGCCGAGGCGGGAGGCAAGCGCCACCGCGTCGCCCGCGTCGACGGAGGGGACCACCTTGACCGCGCCGCCGTTGAGAGCGGAGATGATGGAAGTCGTTGCGCGAAGGACGTCCACGACTATCACCGTCGTGTCCTGGAGCTGGCTGTCTGTCTGTTTGCCGAATACCGGCAGTACGTCGATCTTCATATGCGCCCTCGAAAAAAGATTTGAAATATTATACCACAAACCTTTGGGAAATGCAAATCCGGCTCACATCACCCGCGTCAGCAGCACGCCGACGGCGGCTCCGACGGCCCCCGAGATGAGCGCGGCCGGCACGGCATGGCGCGTTTTCGTCACGCCGACAGCGCCGAAATAGACCGTTACGGTGTAGAATACCGTCTCCGTGGAGCCGACGAGCACCGAGGCCGCGCGGCCTATGGGGCTGTCCGCGCCGTGTTCCGTGAGCACGTCCCTAAGCAGCGCAAGCGAGGAGCTCCCCGAGAAGGGGCGAAGCAGTATAAGCGGCACGAGCGGCGGCGCTAATCCGAGCTTTTCGGCAAGGGGGGAGACGAGCCCCATGAACGCGCCGAGCGCGCCGGAGCTCTTCAGCGCCTCGAGCGCCGTCAGCATCGCCGCAAGGCAGGGAATAAGCCTCAGAAGCTCGGGCAGGGCTTTGCCCGCGCTCTCGATAAAAGCGTTGTAGATATTGACTTTTTTTACGAGCGCGTAAACTATCAGAGCGAAGACGAGCGTCGGAAGTACGTACGAGGAGACGGTCATCCGAACAGCCTCGATAAAGCCTTGCAGGAGATTATCGCCGCGGCGGAGGCGGCGAGCGAGGCTATGAACGTCGGCAGAACTATATCGTAGGGGGATGCGGAGCCGCAGGCCGTCCTCACCGCGATGACCGAGGCGGGCAGAAGCTCCAGAGCGGAGGCGTTGAGCGCAATGAACATCACCATCCCGGGCGAGGCCGTGTTCCCGCCCCTGTGGAGCCTTCGCATGGCTTCCACCCCGAAGGGCGTCGCCGCGCTTCCGAGGCCCAGGAAATTCGCCGCAAGGTTCAGCGTGATGGGCGCGGCAGCGTCGCCCGCGTCGGGTATGAGGAATTCCACGGGCTTTTTCATCAGCCTAGCCAGCTTTTCCGTCAGGCCCGCCTTCTCCGCGATCCCGAAGAGACCCGTCCAGAGCATGTACGTCCCCGCGAGGGAGAGCGTCAGCGTGATCGCTCCCTGGCAGCCCGAAGCCAGCGCGGTGAGCGCGTCGGCCCCGCGCCCCGCCGCCGTGAAGTAAGCGAGGCCGATGAGTATCATAATGCCGAAGACCCAGTTCATCATGGGAAAAAATATGCGGATCCGCCTCGGGATATGTCAGCGGATAGGCCCCGGACCTTGACAGCAACAGAACGAATGTGCTATAATGTAATTGAGGGGGAAACGAGAGCCCCGATAACTTTTTCGCAGCTTGACAACCGAATAACGAGCCATAGTATTTATATTGATACTATAGATATTGAATCTATAGAAAAGAAGATAGATAAAGAAACAGAAAAAATAATAGAGAACAAAATAGATAAGAACAGATTCTATAGAAAAAGAAATAGAAAAAGAAAATAGAATTCTATAGAGATCTATAAATTCCATTTATCTTTTATTGATATTATTTATAATATCCGGGCTGTTTGCCGTATCGGCGGGCGGGATATCAAAAGGGGGATCCGCTTCTGAGAGAGGCCCCGCTCACTGCGGCTTTTCCCCCGTGACGAGCTCGCCGAGGCGGTCCGCGCCGCGCTCGGGGTAGCGGTCGCAGTAGCCTATCCCGCGGGAACGGTAGGCGGGGCTCCTTTTCGTGTAGCGGCGTGACCAGAACAAAGAGGGGACGCCCACGAGGAGCAGGTAAAGCGGCCCCGTGAAGAGGGACTGCACGGTGTGACCGTATTCGTGGACGACTATGTGCTTCTTGTCGTAGTCCGACCAGCCCTCGGGCATGAATATGAAGGAGCCGAGCGAGAAGCCGCTCTCGTTGTCCAGAAGGCGCGTCTTTTTGTAGATCGTGACGAGCGCGCCGTGGTAGCGGAAGCGTTCCCCCCGCAGCGCCAGCGCCGCGAGCGCGCCGAAAAGATTCTGCGGCAGGCACCAGGTCCACTGCAGCAGATGGAACAGCGCGCCCCTTACGGGCTTGGGGAGTTTTACGAGAGGGCTTTTCATCGCGTCCATTATATGTTTTTGAAAGCCCCGTGTCAACTTCGGAGGGAAACTTCAAAGGGGAATGTAAAATCTTTGTATAATTCGGTCGGACGATATTGATTTTCGGCCGCGGCAGATATAATATCAATACATAAAACAGGATCGGAGAGGTCGAAATGAAATTCAGGGAAAAGCTCGCAAGATTCATGGCGGGAAGGTACGGCGCGGATACGCTCAACACGGCGCTCCTGACGTTCTCGCTCGCATTGTTCTTCATATCCTCGGTCGTTCGCGCGGCCGCCAAGGGAACGGTCGGAGGCGCCGCTTCGTGGCTGATATTCGTCATAGCGGCGGCGGCGCTGGCGTTCGCCCTGTTCCGCACGTTCAGCCGCGGCCTCGTCAAGAGGAGGGCGGAGAACGAGTGGTTCATGCAGAGGATAGGGCTTCCCGTTTCAAAGAAGTACGGCGAGCTCAGGACCCGCGCGAAGCAGAGGAAGACGCACAGGTTCTTCAGATGCCCCGGCTGCGGCAAGACGCTCCGCGTGCCCCGCGGCAAGGGCCGCATCAGGATCACCTGCCCCCATTGCGGGAAGAGCTTCGAGAAAAATACCTGAGCGAAAAACAAAGGAATAACGGGAAAAAGAATAACGGGAATAAGAAGAAAACCCCTGTTGGGGTTTTCTTTTATCATGACCCCTCAGTCTCGCCGACTGCGTCGGCTCGCCGGCTCCCCTGCAAAGCAAGGGAGCCTGTTGGCCGGTCTGCCGCCGTGCAGCCTTCCTTCCCATGGAGAGACGAAGGGGCGGCTCTTTTCCGCTGTTCATCATTCATAATATTAAAAAAGCCCCGCCGCTCAAATAAGCGTCGGAGCCCTGTATCTGCCTTTACGGCGTTCCCAGCACGCGGATCTTTTCGCCCATAATGCCGGTTATCCTTTCGTAGGCGGGGGCGAAGTAGGAGGAGTACATTCCGTTGTTGTAGGGGGAGACGACGGGCACTATCGCGTAATCGCGGCCGTCGAAGGTCAAAAACACGCGGCAGGGGATGTAGCCCTCGTCCTTCAGGACTACCTTGCCCTTGGAGTTTCGGGCGAGCCTGATCCTGAGTATCAGCGTGTCCTTCGTGACGACCTTCTTCTGGTGGGAGAGGAAATTGCCCATCGAGTAGACCACGGGGACCGTCCTGCCGTCCGAGGCGGTTATCTGATCGTAGGGCTGCAGCGCGTGCGGATGGGAGCCGATTATGTAGTCCACGCCCGCGTCGGCAAGCTCCTGCGCCCACTCGACCTGTATGGGATCGGGCTCGTTCACGTACTCGGTGCCCCAATGGATATAGACGATGACGTACTCGGCTCCGGCGGCCTTGACCGCGGCGACGTCCCTTTCCACGACCTCCTTCGAGTAGGGATTGAGCAGTATCCTCACGCCCTCGGGGGTAAGATGCGCTTCCTTCGTGTTGAAATAGGTCGCGTAGCTCATGAAGCCGACCTTTATGCCGTTCACCTCGACGACTATATAACGGCATTCCTCCGAATTGCGGAAGAGCCCCGTGTGCATAAGCTTGTATTCGTCCACGCGGTCGAGCGTATCGTAAATGCCGCGAACGCCCGTATCCACGTTGTGGTTGTTGCTCATCACCACAAGATCGAAGCCCGCGCCCCTTATCGCCTCCAGGAAGGTCGCCGGGGCGTTGAGATGGGGCCTCGTCTCCACCTCGATCAGCTCCGCCATGTAGGGGGCGGATTCGCTGAGCGTCGCCTCCAGATTGCCGACGACGAGATCCGCCTTCTTGAGGATCCTGCGGACGTAATCGAAGCTCCCGTCGAAGGAGTAGCCCATCGGCGTTTTGCCCGCCTCCTGCTGGCGCGTCTGGCACATCAGGTCCCCGGTGAGCATTATAACGGCGTCCTGCCCGTCGCTGCTTTCCGAGGAGCGGTACACGCCGTCAGAGCCCTGTTTGTAGCGGGGCTCCGTTATGGGGCGGTTCGGCTGCTCCTTGTCGCGGTCGACCGTCTCGTATTCGAGGGGATACGCCTCATACCTTGCGATGGCCTCCTCGACGGAGGCGGGCACGAAGGGCTCCTCGGTGGGGACCTCGGTGGGAACGGCGGTCGGCGCGGCGGTGGGAGCGCCGCTTGCGGGCGGCTCCGTTTCGGGAAGCGCGGTCGGCTCTGCGGTATCCTCGTAAGGAGGCTCGGTCATTCCTGCGGGGACGGAGGTCGCGTGCGGGACGGGCGTTTCTATCGAAACGACGTTGTCCGCCGGCGCTTTTTTGCAGCCCGCCGCGGGGAGAAGTATCAGTATGGCAAGTATTATCGCAGTGAGCTTTTTCATGCTTATGATCCATTGCCTTTGCCTTGCAAAGGCGTCCTTTTCATGATTTTTGAAAATCATCGGTTTTTAAACTTCGGTCCTTTCGGAGAGGTGTTTTAAGGGCTTGAGTTCTTTTTCGTAGAGGCGCGAGAGGAAGAACAGGCTGACCGCCAGGGAGACTCCCTCCGCGATTATGAACGACCACCAGACGTACTGCAGCTCGTGCGTGAGCAGGGCGAGCAGCGCCGCCGCGGGAAGCAGCGCGAAGAGCTGGCGCAGCAGGGAGACTATCATGCTGTAAAAGCCCTTGCCCGTCGCCTGGAAGAGCGTCCCGCAGGTGATGCAGACGGCCGCTATCGGGAAATGGATCGGTATCGTGCGGAAGGCCTTAATGCCCGCCTCCGATATGACGCCCTTCGGATCGAACACGGAGACTATCTGCGCGGGGAATATCTGGAAGCAGAGGAAGCCCGCCGTCATTATAATAACGCAGACGACGAGCGTGCGCTTCCACGCGGACATAAGGCGCTTATAGTCCTTCGCGCCGAAATTGAACGCCATTATCGACATGGACGCGTTCGTGATCCCGAACATCGGCATGAATATTATGGACTGCATCTTGTAGTAGACGTTCATTATCGAAACGCCCAGGCCGTCCGTAAGGAACCTTGAAAGGACGAAGTTCATGCCCGTGTTCATGACGGAGCCTATGCCCTGCATAACAATGGAAGGCGCGCCCACGCGGTAGATCTCGGCTATCGAGCGGAGATTGGGCCTGAAATGCCTGAATGAAATGGTTATCTCGTGCTCGCCCTTTATTACTATGAGGGCGGCGATCACCATGCTTACCCACTGGCCCGTTACGGTGGCGACGGCCGCGCCCGCAATGCCCATCTTGGGGAAGCCCCAGAGGCCGAATATCAGAAGGGGATCGAAAACAATGTTCGTGACCGCTCCCGCGAGCTGCGCCGCCATGGAGAGCCAGGTCTTGCCCATGGACTGGAGTATGCGGTCGAACCCGAGGTGTATGAAGAGGCCGAGGCCCGCGATCATGCAGACGGAAAGGTAGCTCACGCCGAGGCGCGTCACCTCGGGATCGTTCGTGAATATGCGGAAGAAGGGGCGGACTATCGTGAGGCCGAGTATAAGGAACACGACCGCCGATACGAATTCGAGGAAAATGCCGTTCGAGGCGGCGGAATCCGCGTCCTCGATGCGCTTTTCGCCGAGCCTTCGGCTCATCAGCGAGTTCATGCCCACCGCCGTGCCGACGGCCACGGCCACCATGAGGAACTGTATCGGGTATGCGAGGCCGACCGCCGTCAGGGCGTTGTCGAGTCTGGCGACGAACACGCTGTCCACCACGTTGTAGAGCGCCTGCACGAGCATCGAAATGACCATCGGCAGGGACATTCCGAACAACAGCTTTCCTATGGGCATATAGCCCATCTTGTTTTCCTTTACGGCCTTTTCCACGGGAACCCCTTTTTATGCGTTATAACTGAACAATTATACCACAAAAGGGGCGGGGGAGCAATAGAAGCGGGCAAAAAAGCCCCGGGCCGCAATATGAGCGCCCCTTGGGCGCTCATGCGCGCGGCGCGCGTGAACGCGGGCGTTCATTGCGGCCCGAAGAGCGGATCACCCTCCGTTTTCGTAAGTGAGCTTCGCAAGCTCCGTCCCGGTGTAGAAATGAGCGAGTATCTCCCGGAAGGAAGCGCCGCTTTTCGCCATCTCGTTTGCGCCGAGCTGGCTCATGCCCACGCCGTGCCCGTAGCCCGTGCAGGTGAATATGACCGTGCTTTCGCCTATCTCGACGGTGAACGCCGTGCTCCTGAGCCCCAGCGCCTGCCTTAAAAGATTGCCGGATACCACCGTGTTCCCCACCCGCATGAGGTTCACCCTTCCGCTTTCCGATCTGCCCCAGATATCGAGATCGGATTTTCCCATGGGGCAGGAAAGCTCGGCAAGGGGAAAGGCCTCGTTAAGCCTGTCGACGAGCTCCGCCATGGGGAACTCCTTTACTGTCGTGGTCTCGTTCCCGCCCTCGCGGCTGTCCACCGATATGAGGTAGGGCTTGGCTATCGCGAAAACGGCCTCGCTGTTCTCCGTCATGGGCCCGCTGGAGGCGTGATAGAGCGCGCTTATGAGCTTCCCGTCGTAGACCGCCACAAGGCCCTCCGTCTCCTTAACGGCGGCCCGGATCTTTTCGGCGTATTTTTCGTAGGAGCTCCCCCACGCGGCGCGAAGCTCGGCCTCGGTCATATAGGCCTGGCAGCAGCGGTGATCGGAGCAGACCGTGCAGCCGCTCCGGCAGACGGCCGAGCCCGCCATGTGCAGCGCGGTGAAGGTGCGCGCCGCCACGGCCTGGGCCTTCAGCGCCTCGAATTCGGAATCGGCGCTCATCTCCGCCGCAACCACCCCGAAAAGGTACTCCTCAAGCGTCATTTCCTCGGGCTCCCCGCCGACGGAGACCGTCAGCGCGGGGGAATCGAGGGGCACCGTGCAGGAATATGCCGCCCCGGAAGGATCGGGCGCTTCTTGGGATGAGCGCGCGCCTTCCTCGTTTTCGAAGGAGAACGCATCCCATGAGGGCAGGGGAGCCGTCCCGGAGGTCGGGGCCGAGGGAATGGGCGACGCAGCCGGAACGAGGGGCAGAAGGGGAAGGGAGACCTCCCTTTTAAGCTTCGCGCCGGCCAGCCTCGCTCCGAGGAAGATACCCAAAGCCAGCGCCGCGAGCGACGCCGCGAGCATGCGGGAGGCTCCGCACGCCGCGCTTCTTCGCCCCGCGCGCCTTCTTTTAACGGTTTTCACGTTTGAGTATTGCTTGTACATAGTACTTGATATGCGGGGCGGGGCCGGATTATTTATGCGAATACGCGCGAAAAGTGCAAAAGAAGCTTTCCCGCCCCGCTTTACATCCGAGGCGAAAAATGCTATAATGTTTTTAATATGGGGCCATATGGCCGGATGAAAGGATAAGGTCTGTGAAAGGGCTTAATAAGATCATCAAAACGACGGGCGCTCTCCTGATGGCGGCATTGCTGCTGTTCGGGGGCTTTCACGTCGGTTCATATAGCGGCGAAGCTTCGGCGGAGCCCGCGGATCAGGGGCTTACGGCGGTAAAGGGCAGCGCGGCGGACGACATAATCGTCCAGAGGGCGATGCGCCTCGCGTTCCTCGGCGATCCCGAGGGGCTCTATACCTGGATACCCAGGTACAGCTTCTACGCCTGCAATTCCACCAAGAGATACGAGGCGGGCGTTGCGGAAAACTCGCTCCCCTATTCAAGGAGCGCGCTCTTCAACACCTCCGAATTCGCCGGAATGCAGCAGTACATAGGCTGCGTGGACGCCGATACGGGCGCAACCACCTCCTACGATTACTCGCTCACCTATTTCATGCGCTCCGCGGCGTACGCGGGCTCCGATTTCAACATGGCGGCAAGGGCCGCCGTTGCGACGGGCTCCAACTGGGGCGCGCTGCTCGGCACGGACTGCTCGGGCTTCCTCTCCTACGCCTGGCAGATCCCCCACATGACCACCTACATGCTCACCTCCGATGCGGTCGACTGGCATATCTGCCGCCAGATACCCGCCACCGTCGGGCATGAGAGCGTCTACACCTACGCCGATCTGCTCGCGCTGGAGCCGGGCGACGCCATGATCTGCTGCAGATGGCGCGGCACGGACGATAACGGCAACCCCGTCTACCGCGGGCATTCGGTGCTCATCACGGCGATAAGGCTCGATAAGAGCGGCAATCCCGCCGTCGTCGAAACGGTGGAGGAGATCGCCCCCCGCGCGATAGTCAAGATAAGAACGGCGGATCAGTTCCTCGAATACGTCAACAAGCTCCATTCCAGCGGAGCGTACTATAAATTCTACCGCCTCGTCTCCAAGCGCCACCTCAAGCTCGAGATCGAGATCACCTACGACGTCTGCGGAGGCGATCCCTGGTCGGATGAGGAGAGCGTCGCATTCGTGTTCGCAAGGGACGCGAAGGGCTCCACGGCGACCTATAACGAGGTCATCAACAAGCGCCCCACGCGCGAAGGTTACGTCTTCATGGGCTGGGGCCTGACCAAGGACGGGGACGATATAATAAGCCCCAACACGCCTATCGACCTGCTCATGGATCACACCCTTTACGCAAGGTGGAGGGAAGCATGAGCACCTTACTCATAACAGGCGCATCAAGGGGCATCGGAAGGGAGACCGCGCTTAAGCTCGCTTCGGACTCCTCGTTCAAAAAGATAGTCGTCAACTGCCGCGAGAACGAAGCCGCGCTCCTCGGGACCGTCTCCCTCATGCGGGAGATCACCGAAGCGCTGATAATCCCCTCCGTGGGCGACGTCGGGGATATGGGCTACGTCAGGCGCCTCCGCGAGAGCTGCGGCCCCGTGGACGTGCTCATAAACAACGCCGGCATTTCAAGGACGGGGCTCTTCACCGAGACGGATCCCGCCGTGTGGGACGAGGTGATAAGGACCAACCTCACCTCCGTTTTCAACACCTGCCGCGTTTTCGCGCCCGACATGGTGAGCAATAAATGGGGCAGGATAATCAACGTCTCCTCCGTATGGGGGCTCGTCGGCGCCTCCTGCGAGGTCGCGTACAGCGCCTCCAAGGGCGGTATAAACGCCTTCACTAGGGCGCTCGCCAAGGAGCTTGCGCCCAGCGGCGTCTCCGTCAACGCGATCGCCTTCGGCGCGGTCGATACCGAGATGAACGCGAACCTTAACGAGGAGGAGAAGCGCGCCCTGGCGGAGGAGATCCCGTTCTGCCGCATGGCTTCCCCGAGGGAGGCCGCCGAGGCGATAGCGCGGCTCGTCTCAATGCCCGCCTACTTCACCGGCGAGGTCGTAAGATTCGACGGCGCCTGGCAGTGAGGGCCGCGAAACAATTATAAAGAAAGGTCGGAAACATCATGTCATTCAAGGAGCACAGGGAAAAACTGTATCGGTCCATACCGGAGAACACGCTCGTGATCGCCTATGCGGGCGTCCCCATCCACGCCAACGAGGACGATTATCACGCTTTCGAGGTCAACAGCCAGTATTTCTATCTGACGGGCGTCATGCGTGAGAATACGGCGTTCCTCGCTTATAAATCGGCGGATAAAACGCGGGAGACCCTTTTTATCGAGGAGCCGGATCCTCATTCCGAAAGGTGGACCGGGAAGATGCCCACCAAGGAGGAGGTCAAGGCGATCTCCGGCATCGAGGACGTGCAGTACGTCCCCGGTCTTGAAGGCGCGATAAGCATGTATATGGGGCGTTACAGCGTGGAGCGGGCGTATTTCGATATGTACCGCTGCGGCATGAACGACCTGCCCGACTATAATCTCGTGATGGCGGAAAGGTTCCGTAAGGCGTATCCCTTCGTGGAGCTCAAGGATCTGCACGCCGCCTGCGTGCCGCTTCGCGAGCAGAAGGACGCGGACGAGGTCGAATGCGTCCGCAAAGCGGTGGATATCACAAGGCAGGGCCTGGAATTCGTTATGAAGAACCTTAAGCCCGGCATGATGGAATATCAGGTGCAGGCGGATTTCGAGTACGCGTGCAGAAGGCTCGGCGCGGCGCGTCAGTCGTTCCCCACGATCGCGGGCTCCGGTATCAACGGCTGCATGATGCACTACGTCACGAACCATTGCGAGGTAAAGGACGGCTCGCTGATACTGCTGGATCTCGGCGTAAAGTATGAGAATTACTGCAGCGATATCACGAGGACGTATCCCGCGAACGGCAAGTTCAGCCCGAGGCAGCGCGAATTCTACGAGCTGGTCCTGAAAGCGAACAAGGCGGTGGCCGCGGCCGCGAAGCCCGGCGTCACGACGAGGGACCTCAACGATATCGCGCGCAAGGTCCTCGGCGAAGGCCTTGTCGCCATGGGCAAGATCGCAGAAGCTTCCGAGGTCGGCAAATACTATATGCACGGCGTGAGCCACTCCATCGGCATCGACGTGCACGATATCACTTTCACGGGCGACGTATTGAAGCCCGGCTGGATCATCAGCAACGAGCCGGGGCTTTACGTCGACGAAGAGGAGATCGGCATCCGCATCGAGGACGACCTTCTGATCACCGAGGACGGGTGCGAGGTGCTCTCGAAGGATATCATCAAGGAACCCGACGAGATCGAAAAATTCATGGCGTGAACGCGGGAAAACCCGGGAATGCCTTGGATTTTAACAGAGAATACTTAAAAACAAACGGGGAGGTCCCGCGCCGGACGGGCGGGACCTCCCTCTTTATGCGCAAAACGGTTTTTCGAATGCGCGGATAAAAAAAGAGCCGCGTGGGCGGCTCGATAAACCGGGATCGTCCGGGCGGGATCACTTTTTTAATCTGAAAGTCAGCCCGTCGTATTTCTGTCCGTTGACCTCCCGTTCGCCGGCGTCTCTGCCGCATTCCTCAAAACCGAGCTTTTCGGCGCAGCGGATCATACGGACGTTGCCCGACCAGGTTTGCGTGTAAAGCTCGTTCACACCGTTCTCAAAGAAATAGTCGATAAAGCCGCGGAGGGCGTTTGTTCCGATACCCATGCCATACAGATCCGGCTCGCAAATGTCGATGCCGACGGCGCGGAAAACGGTCCGTCCTTCCTTGTTTTCTCCGATCCATTCGTAGTTTTCGTCGATGCGGTAGGAGCTGACCCAGCCGATATGCCTGCCGCTCCATTCGATCTCAAACTTCCATCTGGGCGCGTCGTCGCCGAGATCCTTCACGGCCTCATAGTATTCCGCCCATTTTTCGCGCTCGGTTTCTTCGCGGGTATCCTCTTTTTCCCATGGAGCGTCCCAGTTTTCCCATTCCCGCTCCGTCGTGAACCAACGCACGTAGTCCTCGACGTCGGACTCGATCATATCGCGAAGAACAATGTTGTCAAATACGATCCTCATCATCCGTCCTCTGCATAATACCTTTTTCGAAACAAGTTTACCACACCCGCGCGGATGTTTCAATCCCGGAGAAAGGAAAATGCCGCCTCACAGGAGGGCGGATGGAGGGATTCTGTTTTGCGCATTGGCTCTCCGACGGGGCGGACTGCAAGCTCTTCGAATCTCTTCTGCTGAATGCAGATGGAGGGATTTGGTTTTTGCACATTGGCTCTCCGACGGGGCGGACTGCAAGCGATGCTCGCAAGGCCGCCCGTTGCCTTACTTTTCGACCATCCACCGGATGCTCGAAATTCCCTGCGGGAACCGTGCGGCAACCTTGCATTCCATGCTGCGCAGCTTCGGCCGTGACAAAAACCCGGGGCTAAAAATGCTTCGCATTTTCTTAACGCCATTCAAATCCCTTCCTCTGAATGCAGATGGAGGGATTCGTTTTTCGCGCGTCGAGTCTCGAAGCCGGCTCGACCGCCGTCTTCTCGCTCTGCGTCGAAAAACCCGGGGCGGGGAAATCATCCACCGGATGATTTCCTTATCCGCCCTTCAAATCCCTTCCTCTGAATGCAGATG
>JAILRE010000007.1 GCA_024698505.1 Clostridiales bacterium
TATCCGCGGCGACGTTGACTGCGACGGCGACATCGACTTCGACGACGTCGGTCTCATGTACGGTTACTTCATCAACGAGGTCACGCTTACCGCTCAGGGCGTTGCCAATGCCGATTTCAACGGGGACGGCGTTGTCAACACAGCCGACGTTTCCGACCTGTACAGGTACATCCTGGGCATGTAACGCAAATAGGAAACGGGCCGTAAGGTCCGCGTAAAAGCACATAAAAATCCCCGATCGCTCGATCGGGGATTTTTTTAAGTGCCTGTCGTTTTACCGCCAGCTTGATACCGCGGTCATCGCGGCGTTAACGGCCTCGGTTATCTCGTCAAGCTCCATAAAGGGGCTGTTCCCGCGCCCGTTTACGCCCTCTGTCTGCTCCCTTATAAACGGGACGTGTATGAAGCCCGCGGGGATCCTGCCATCGATGCGGCTTAGCAGGGTGTAAAGCGCGCAGTTGCAGACGTACGCGCCCGCGTCCTCCGAGATCCCGGCGGGGAGCCCTCGGGCCCTTATCGCCGAAACGATCAGATCGAGCGGGAGCGTCGAATACAGACGCTCCGCGCCGCCCGCGATCACGGGGACGGAATGCGGCTCATAGCCCGCGTTGTCGGGTATGCGGGCCTCCATGAGGTTAACTGCGCGCCTTTCGGGCGTTATTTTGCTCCTTCCGCCCGCCTGGCCGAGCATTATCACGGCGGCGGGAGAGAGCCTTTCGCATTCGTCGGCGGCGAGCCTGCCGGCGGTTTTGAACTCAACGGGCAGCAGGAGCTTATTTATCCTCCTGCCGCAAAGCTCGTCCCCGAGCCTTTCAAGGACGAGCTGCGTGGGGTTCAGACTGTCCCCGCCGAAGGGCATAAAAGCGGTGACGAGGATATCAGTCGCCGACATCCAGCGCCTCCAGGCCCTTCTTCGCGGTGGGCTTGTTGTCGCCGTGACGGACGAAGAGCATAGTCACGAACGCGCAGGCGACGAATATCGCGGCGTAGGGGAAGAGGATCCTGAGGCCGAAGCCGTCCATCAGGAAGCCGGAGAGTATCGGAGTGAGCACCTGAGCGGCCATGCTCGCGGTGTAGTAGTAACCCGTGTACTTGCCGACGGTGCCGCCCTTCGCAAGCTCGACGACCATCGGGAAGGAGTTTACGTTGATGGTCGCCCAGCCGATGCCGGCAAGCGCGAACATCGCGTTCATCAGCATAGCGGGGCTGCCCGCCCTGAGGAACGCCGCGACGGTGAACGCGGTCGTCAGCATCACGACGCCGGCGAGTATCGCCTTTTTGCGGCCGATCTTGCTGGAGATGATGCCCACGGGCAGGTAGGAGATTATCGCCGCAGCCTGGGCGATTATGAGAGTCATATTGTAGTCGAGGTTAAGCACCTTGCCCGCGTAAACGGAGTATTTGCTCGTTACCGCGTTGTAGCCGAAATACCAGAGCGCGACGGACGCGAGTATCAGTATGAGGGAGGTGAGCTCGCCTTTGGAGAGCTTCCTCGTGCCGGAGCCGTCGTCGTCCTCGCCGCCCGCGATCCCGAAGCGCTTCGATTCCTCCTCCATCTCGCGGACGAACTTCGGCTCGCGGACGGTGAGCAGGAATACTATGAGGGCGATCAGCATGACGGCGCCTATCACGGTGAAGAAGGTGATATAGCTCATCATCGCGTTCTGGGGCTTGCCCGTGCCGAACACTATGCCGAGCGCCAGCACCAGTATCCCGCCGAAGGAGCCCATGAGGTTGATTATCGCGTTGGCCTTGCTCCTCAGCGGCTTTATCGTTACGTCGGGCATCAGCGCGACGGCGGGGGAGCGGAACAGGCTCATCGAAACGAGCGTCACGAGCAGCACGAGCATGAACAGCACGAGTATCGACCTGTGGCCCGCGGCGACCTTTGCGGCGTAAGCCTGCCTTGCGGGGACGTAATAGGAATCCCATTCGTTCTGCGCGGCCTTGCTCTCGTCCTTGTCGGAGCTGCCGATGCGCGCCAGAACGGCGTTGATATCGGCCTCGGAGTATTTCTCGGAGAGGACGTATTTCTCGCCCTCGTGAGTCTTGAGCTCGGCGTTTACTATCTCGGCGTCGGAGTAAACGGCGTGTATGCCGTCGGCGGAGTAATCCGCTGCGGTGCCGATCTTATTGAGCTGCGCCCTGTCGATGAACGAGAGGCAGATGAACGCGGCGACGGCGACGACCGTGCCTATCACGATGTAGGGCGTCCTTTTCCCGAAGCGCGACCTGCATTTATCGGAGAGCGCGCCGAATATGGGAAGCATGAACAGAGCGAGCACGTTATCGAGCGCCATTATGACGCCCGACCAGCCCTGCGCCATGCCGAATTTATCGGTAAGTATCTTGGGGATTATGTTGTCGTACGCCTGCCAGAAGGCGCAGATGAGGAAAAACGCGAATCCGACGCATATCGTGCGCCAATACTTGAGCTTCATTTTATTTCCCTCCGGATAATGATACTTCGGGTTTTCCGCCCGCATCTTTCATTTTACCATAAGAAACGGGAAATAACAACGAAAAAGGCGGTTTTTCGCGCTCCGATTTTTATGGCGGCAGCCGGGGAGCGCAAAAACCTGTTGACACGGGGAACGCTTTGGGATATAATTATCATGGCGGGGGAGGGAAGCTTCCTCCGAACCGAATATTTCTTCTGTTTTGATCCGGGAGGAGTAACGGAAAACCGTTGCCCATAAGAGAGGCGGGAAAGGTGAAAGCCGCCGGCAATATGCTCCGTGAAGGTCGCCCGGGGAGCGGAGGCGGGTACGCCCGTTACAGCGAATACAAGTGGAGCGGTCATCCGCTCAACAAAGGTGGTACCACGAGCGTCCCTCTCGTCCTTTGGCGGGAGGGACGTATTATATTGTTCGGAGGTACAAGAAAATGTGTGAACAGCACAAGAACGGCGTCGAGGAGATGCCGAAGACCTACGATCCTTCCATAGTGGAGGACAGGCTTTACCAAAGGTGGGAGGAGAACGGATATTTCGATTCCGATCCCGATCCCGAAAAGAAGCCCTACACGATCGTCATACCGCCGCCCAACGTAACGGGCCAGCTGCATATGGGCCACGCCCTCGACGAGACGATGCAGGATATCCTCATCCGCTACAAGCGCATGAAGGGCTTTGAGACGCTCTGGCTGCCCGGCACCGACCACGCCTCGATAGCTACCGAGGTGAAGATAGTCGAGAGCCTTGCCAAGGAGGGCCTTACCAAGAAGGACCTCGGCCGCGACGAGTTCATGCGCAGGGCATGGGCCTGGAAGGAGGAATACGGCGGAAGGATCGTCAAGCAGCTCCGCAAGCTCGGCTCCTCCTGCGATTGGCGCAGGGAGCGCTTCACAATGGACGAGGGCTGCTCGAAGGCCGTCACAAAGGTGTTCGTCGATCTTTACAACAAGGGGCTCATCTACAGGGGCGACCGCATAGTCAACTGGTGCCCCTGCTGCAAGACGGCCATCTCCAACGCAGAGGTGGAATTCGAGGAGCAGGCTTCCAATCTCTGGCACGTCCGCTACGACGCGCCGGATAAGAGCTATTCGATAACCGTCGCCACGACGAGGCCCGAGACGATCCTCGGCGATACGGGCATAGCCGTAAACCCGAAGGACGAGCGCTATACCGACCTTGTGGGCAAGACGGTCGTCGTGCCCGTCGTCGGCCGCGAGATACCCATCGTCGCCGACAGCTACGTTGAGATGGATTTCGGCACGGGCGCCGTTAAAATAACCCCCTCGCACGACCCGAACGATTTTGAGGTCGGCATCAGGACGGGGCTTCCCCGCATGTGCGTCTTCACGGAGGACGGGCATATTAACGAGCTCGGCGGCAGATACGCCGGTCTCACGACGCAGGAATGCCGCAAGGTCTTCGTTGAGGATCTCAAGGCCGCGGGCAATCTCGTGAAGATAGAGCCCTACACGCATAACGTCGGCACCTGCTACCGCTGCCATTCCACGATAGAGCCCCTGATCTCCAAGCAGTGGTTCGTCGCGATAAAGGATCTTGCCGAGCCCGCCATAAAGGCCGTCGAGGACGGGCGCATCAAGTTCGTTCCCGAAAGATACGCGCAGACCTATTTCAACTGGATGTACAACATCAAGGACTGGTGCATTTCGCGTCAGCTCTGGTGGGGTCACAGGATCCCCGCCTGGTACTGCGACGACTGCGGCGAGACCGTCGTTTCCGAGACCGCGCCCGATAAATGCCCCAAGTGCGGCGGCAGGCTGCATCAGGACGAGGACGTGCTCGATACCTGGTTCTCCTCCGGCATGTGGCCCTTCTCCACGCTCGGCTGGCCCGAGCAGACGGCTGAGCTCAAGTACTATTATCCCACCTCGACGCTCTCCACGGGCTATGATCTGGTGTTCTTCTGGATCGCGAGGATGATAATGTTCGGCCTCTACGCCATGGGCGATATCCCCTTCGATCACGTGTTCATACACGGCATGGTGAGGGACGAGCTGGGCAGGAAGATGTCCAAATCCCTCGGCAACGGCATCGATCCGCTTGAGATAATCAGGGATTACGGCGCCGACTCGCTAAGGTTCTCGCTCACGGCGGGCACCGCGGCGGGCACGGATATGCGCTTCCAGATAAAGAAGGTCGAGGCGGCGAGGAACTTCTGCAACAAGGTCTACAACGCCTCCAGGTTCGTGATGATGAACCTCGGCTCCGAGCCCGTCGGAGAGATCGACATGACGAAGCTCGACGTCGCGGACAAGTGGATCCTCTCCAGGCTCAACGCCGTCGTCAAAGAGGAGACCGCGAACATCGAATCGTTCGATCTCAACCTCGCGGTGGAGAAGATCTACAGCTTCATCTGGACGGAGCTCTGCGACTGGTACATCGAGATGGCCAAACCGAGGCTCTACGGCGAGGACGAGGACGCCAAGAAGAACGTCCGCGCGATCCTCGTGAGGGTGCTTTCCGACAGCATGAAGCTCCTGCACCCGTTCATGCCCTTCATAACGGAGGATATCTACACGAGGCTGCCCGGCTCCGCCGAGACCATAATGCGCGAGAGCTGGCCCGAATACGAGGAGAGCTTCGGCTTCGCGAAGGAAGCCGAATGCATGGACGGCATTATGGAGCTTGTACGCGCCATCAGGAACGTCAGGGCCGAGATGAACGTGCCCCCGGCAAAGCGCGCGCATATGTTCATAGTCACGAACGAGGCCAACGCTCCCTACTGCCGCGAGGCCGCGCCCTACTTCAACAAGCTGGCGGGCGCCTCCGAGGTGACGGTGCAGCTCGATAAGACGGGCATCGCGCCCGACGCGGTCTCCGTCGTGTCCGCGGTGGGCGACGCTTTCATTCCGCTGAACGAGCTCATCGATATCGAGAAGGAGCTTACCAGGCTCGACAAGGAACGCGCGAGAGTCGAAGGCGAGATCAAGCGCGCGGAGGGCAAGCTCAACAATCCCGGCTTCATCGCAAAGGCCCCCGAGAAGGTCGTCGAGGAGGAGCGCGCAAAGCTCAAGTCCTCGAAGGAACTCATGGAAAAGCTTCTGGCGAGGATAGCTGAACTGAAAAAGTAAACTGTGAATGAAGGCCCGGGGGAAACTTCCCCGGGCTTTCTTTTTGTTTCCGAAGATATGCGCGCAGCGTGAAAAAATATATTGAGATCGGCCGTTCAAAAAAGGGCAGAATAGTATTATAATGTAGAAAAGCGTCGGGATATGCACGCGTCTTCCCAAAGGCAAAAGGCAGGCAGATGAATTCGATCGAAGCAAAAAAGGATACGGCTATTCGCGCGGCATCCCGCGAGACCTTGAAACGGGCCGCGGCGTTTGCGCTCGCCTTTTTGACGCTTTTATCGTTCGCGGGGTGCGCGAGGCGCGATCCCGTCGATCCTTACGAGGTGGTCGATATAACGGGCGGCTCCGAAGCGGAGACCGCCGCGCCGGTCACTCCCGCGCCGCCCACCGAGATACCCACGGAAGCTCCCACGGAGGCCCCGACACCCGAGTCGACTGCTACTCCCGAGCCGACTTTTACTCCCGCGCCGACCAAGGATCCGAGCGTCGTTACGAGGCGCGTCTATCTGACCTTCGACGACGGCCCGAGCAAGAACACGCCCGAGGTGCTGGACATACTCAAAAAATACGGCGTGAAGGCCACCTTCTTCACCGTCGGCAGGTTCGTTTCCGTCTATCCCGACACCGCAAAGAGGATAGTGGAGGAGGGGCATCTTCTCGCATGCCACACCTATTCGCACGATTTCTCGATCATCTATCAGGATCCCGATCATTTCGTGGCGGACGTCGCCAAGTGGCGCAGCGCTGTCAAGAAGGCCGTAGGCTACGACGCGGGCGCGTACGTGTTCAGGTTCCCCGGCGGATCGACCAATTCCACCATCGGCGGCAGGAGCGGCAGGAAGGATTACCTGAAGGCCATGCATAAGGAAGGGTACCTCGCGATGGACTGGAACCTCGGCCTAAACGACAAGTGGCTCGCGGGAAACAAGGATCACCTTCCCATAGAGGAGTATCTTTGGAAATCGTATCAGGAGACATGGTCGTATTTCAAAGACAAGCCTCCGCTTATACTTATAATCCACGACACCGAGCCCGCCAGCGTTAATCTGCTCGAAAGGCTCATCGAGGATCTCATCGCGAAGGGCTGCGAATTCGGCCTCTGCGACGAGCTGACGGAGGATTATCTGATGTGACCGCGTCTGCCGTGGTCCGAACTTTAAAAGCAAAACAGCCCCGGGCAAAGGCCGCCCCTCGTAAGAAAGTTTTATAGTTTCCAGGAATGGCATGATCTTCGGGTCATGCCATTTCCTGTGTCATCAGTTCACTCAGCGGGATGAACCCGATCAGATCATAGCAGATATGGATGCTCTGGCGGCGTTT
>JAILRE010000014.1 GCA_024698505.1 Clostridiales bacterium
GTCTCAAAAGTGGAGATTTTTGTGCCGGGCAAGGCGAAAAGCGCAGGAATACCCGTTAGCCGTCTTCCGAGCATTTTTAACGCAGCACGGCGCAAAAAGATACCTTTTGAGGCTGTTTATCCTTAAGTGAATGCGCCCAATACTCCGCCTGCTTATTTTTTTGCTCTTTACAGATTCAGCAGCACCAGCGATATTATTATTATGACGAAGCCGATGAGCTTCCTGCCGCTGAGCTTCTCCTTGAAGAGGAGGAGCCCCGCGAGGGAGATCAGCACTATCGCGCCGATATTGTAGATGGGGTAAGTTACGACCGCGGGTATCTGCCCGAGCGAGAGCAGAAGGCAGCGGGTGGCGAAATAGTTGGGCACGCCGATGACCGCGCCGAACGCGATATCCTTCCACGAAACGCGCTTCCCGCCGATAAGCGTTACGGCCGTCGCGAGGAAGAACGCGGTAAGGAAATTGAAGAACAGGAAGCGGTCCTTCATATCGGCGGCGCCGTTCTTGTCGTAGATGTTCGCCATGGATTCGGTCATGCCGCTGACGAGGAGCAGCAGCAGGAGCAGCAGCGCCGTCCTCCTCTCGCCTCCGGCCTTGCCGGGCTCGAGATAGATTATCAGTATCGCGGCCAAAGCCAGCGCGAAGCCTATTATCTGGAGCACGGTGGGCTTTTCCCCGAAGGCGGCGATAGCCATTACAGCGGGTATGAGCACGCCGAGCTTCATGAATACGGAGGAAAGCATTACGCCGTTCCTGCTGATGTTGTACTTCATCAGCGTGAACGAGAGCAGATAGAGGCATCCGCTGAAAAGCCCGAGCCCCAGCGCGAAACCGAAGCCCTCCCTTACGGCAAAGGGGTTCGCCCCCCCCATGAAGAGATACGCTATCAGCGAGCAGACGAAATAGTTCGCCATGAACATCGCGAAATTGTTCTTGATGTGCTTTTCGCCGAGGCGCATTATTATGGCGACCGACGAGCTTGCAAGCACCGCGAGTATCAGATAGATCATGTTGCCCCCGATTTTCCGATAAATGTAAGACAAATGAAGTATAACACAACATCGGCCCCGTGCCCGCCCGGCAAAAAAATATATTTATTTAATATTTTACTATGGACAAATGTAGGTTTTTGTGTTATAGTATATAAAACGGTATATAAATCTTCTCTTTGATAACTATTTCGACGGAAAAGGAGGGCGTGACGACCTATGGGAAGATTTGAAAAGCTGACAAAATTCATTCCCGTGCTTGACGCGGAGGATATAGGCGTCTGGATAACGGATCACGGCGCGCCCCACGTTGAGTATCAGGAGGTCGTATTCCGCCTTTGCGACGCGGTGCTCGCCTTTGCGGACGAGCATCCCGAGCTTGCGGGCGAGGGCGGGAACAAGGCGCTCTCGAACCTTGTTTTTGCGTTCGGCAGCGAGGAGAGGATCCCCGGCCTGCTGCTTGGATATCTTCTTAACGGCTCCATAACCGCCTGGCTGAAGGAACTCGAAGCGGCGGACAACGGGTAAAAAGGAATATTAATAGGGCTTCCTGCAAGGGTGCATTCACTTAAGGAGATGCAGGTTTTCAGCCTATAGAAACCCAATGAATACAATAAGATCCGGGGATAGCGATATCCTCGGATCTTTCTTTCTTTTTTGGGCTAAAAACCGCGAAGCGTCTCAAAAGAGGAGATTTTTGTGCCGGGCAAGGCGAAAAGCGCAGGAATACCCGTTAGCCGTCTTCCGAGCATGAAAGGCGCAGCACGGCGCAAAAAGATACCTTTTGAGGCTGTTTATCCTTAAGTGAATGCGCCAAAAAGCCCTTTTTTTGCGTTCAGTATTTTATCACTATGCCGAGTATTATGAAGAGTATCACGAGCGCGAGGTTCGCGGCGAACAGCGGCGCGGATTTCTTCACCCATTTGAAATAATCGACCTCTATCATGGAAAGGCTTATCAGCAGCACGGGCGAAGTGGGGAAAAGCACGTTGGTGTAGCCGTCCGCAAAGGTGTAGATCAGCACCAGCATCTGTTTGGTAAGGCCCACGTTGACGACCGTCAGCATGCCCATAACGAGTATAGCCTTCGCCGTGGAGGAGGAGATGAAGAACTCCAGCACGAGTATTATCGCGTACAGCACGAGCGCGATAATGAATATGTTCCTGCCCTCGACAACGTTGTTTATCTGATCGACGATGGTGGGCATTATGGAGCCTTCGTCGAATATGTACTTGATGGAGGAGGCCAGCGCTATGAACAGTATCGTGGGCAGGGCCCCCGTAATGCCCTTTAGGAAGCTCTTCATGACCTGCCCGAATTTGCCCGAGCTTATTACGCCCGCGAGTATTCCGAATACCAGGAAGTACGCTATAAGCACGACGACCGTGTAATCGCGGAGCGCGGACAGCGCCGAGCAGGTGATGAGTATAGCAAGGCAGACGAGCAGGAATACGACGTAGGTGAGCTTCGTCCTTCTCTCGGCCTTAGCGTCCCCCGCCTCGGCCTCGGCCTCGTTCCGGGCGGCGCGGAGCTTTTCATCGTGAGCGAGCGTCAGCGAGGAGGCGGGATCCTTCAGAAGCTTCCTGACGTAGAGGAATATGAACCCAAGCAGCAGGAAGTACATCACTATGAATATCAGCACCCTGTAGAGTATGTGCTCCATGGGGTTGGCGCCGATAATGCTTGATGCGAGGAGCACCGTGAAGGGATTGGTTATCGCGCTCGCGAAGCCGAAGCCGCAGGCGATTATGCTGACGAGGAAGCCGGTGAACGAGTCGAATCCCACGAGCACGCAGAGCGCGGTGACTATCGGGAGCATTGTGAGCATCTCCTCGAACTGGCCGAGGAACGCGCCGAAGCACATGAAAACGAGCGTTATCGCGGCAAGGAGGAGCTTTCGCCTTGTTTTGAACCTCTCCGCGACCGCGCCGACGAGCGCCCTTATGCCGCCGACGTCGTTCATTACCTGGAACGCCGCGAATATGACGAGCAGGAAGAGCGAGAGCATGATAAGCGTGAGCCCGTTATCCGAAAAGAATACGAGTATCGGCGCAAGCAGGCCCTTATGGATGGGTATGCCCGACGCGCCTTCGAGCCTCGTATAGGCGAGATAATCGGGGCTGCCGTCGGGAAGCGCGCCGAAGGTCCCCTTCGGGATGACGTAGGTCAGCACTATCGCGGCGATCATCAGCGCGAACAGCAGCGCGGTCACCTGCAGGAAGGTCTTCGTCGACAGATCGACGAGTGCCCTTTCATTCTGCTTTTTCATTGCAAGCCGTCCTTTCTTGTGATATTTGGCGGTTTTCAGTCTTCAGTTCCTCCATGAGATCGACCATCAGCGCCCATCTTACGACCTGACGCCTGTTTTCCTTGGGATAGAAATAGTAGAGCCTGTCCTCGTGATAGACCTCGAACTCCTCATTGCAGGAGAAGGGCAGCGCGGGCAGCATCGAGAGGGGGATCGTGAACCCATCCGTATCCCGGCGGTAGGAGAGCCCTTCCTTTGAAAGGCGGCAGAAGCCCGTTTCCTTCGTCCTGAACCGGCCTTTTTCGCTGAATATCACCGTGTCGACCGCTATCTCGCCGAGGCCGAGATCGGGCTTTTCAAGCTCGGCAAGCTCCAGCTTCTTTATTACGTCATAATAGTTCGCTATCGTTCCCGGAGCCTCCGTAAAGCGGTAATGCTCGTCAATATGCCATTCGGCGCCGCAGCTTTCGCAGACGAGCGAGTTCCCCCGCCCCTTCGTGGAATACAGCCCGCCGCATTTTATGCAGCGGTACAGCACGTTCTCGAGCCCCTTCGCCTTATCCTTCTGCGGGAACAGAGCCTCGTTCGTTTCGGATTCGTCGTAATAAAGCGCGCTGTCAATGAGGCGGTCAAGCTCCTCCTCCGAGAGGGCCTTCGCCTCCTCCTTTTTTATTATCCTTTCGGCGCGGACGGTGATATCCGTCCTGTAGAAGCGCTTCCTCCACTTGGGGTTTGCGAAATACGCGCCCTCTATGCGGGCGACGAGTATGTCCACGCCGAGCTTCTTATAGAAGCCCGCGCTCTTTTCGACTATCGGGTATGCCCTTCCCGTGAGCGAGAGCCGCCCCTCCGGGAAAACGGCGACGGGATAGCCCTCCTTTACGGCGCGGAATATGGCGCGGGGAGCCGTGAAATCGACGTTGAAGAGCCTCTTTGATATAAAGCCCGCCTTCTTTGCGAGCTTCCTTATCACGGGATAGGAGATTATATGCCTGTTGACGACGTAGGCGGGGTTCGCGTCCTTCAGCAGCCTCTTCAGATAATAGAAATCATAGAACGAGCCGTGATTGCAGAGCACGACGAACGGGCCTTTCAGCTCCTTAACGCCCCCGTCGTCCGTATGGAGCCTCTGCCGCCTTCCGCGAAGGAGCCCCGCTATGCGGAAGAACGCCGAGTAGACGGGCGAATCGGGCGTACCGTCGTTCTCCTTGAAATAGAATTTGTCGAGGAAGAGTATGAGGCAGACGAACAGAACCGCCGCGAGCAGTACGATTATCAGTATAAGCAGCGGCAGGGGCAGATCGCGGGCTATGAAGTATTTGGTGGCGGCGCCCATGAGGTTGGAGGTGACTATCGACGGGATAACGCCCGTCGCCACGGTGAGTATGTATCTGCCGTATTTGAGCTTCGTTCGGCTCCCGTAATAGCAGATGGCCCCGAACGGGATGAGCGGCATTATGAACAGGAAATACAAAAGAAGCACGGCGGAACGCTCCTTCTTGGAGCTTGCCGCGAGCTTCTCTATCCTCTCTTCGTTTTTGGACTCCCTGTCGCCCTTAAACCCCAGCGCCCTGACGAGCAGGAAAATAATGGTAGCGCCGAGGCAGATGCCCGCGTCGCAGAGCAGTATGGCGATATAGAAGGGGTAGCTCATCCCGCTGGAGATCTGTATGAATTCCGCGGGTATGAACACGACTACCATCTGCAGCGCCTCGACCAGTATAACCGTCAGAAAGCCCAGAACTCCCTTGGAGACGAGCAGCTCCTTCGCGCCGTCAAGGTCGTTCGCTATCTCCAGCTTAACGTAGGGGATGAGGATATCCTTGAGGAATAACGCGAAGAGCGCGATCACCGCCGCGAGCGAGAGAGCGATTATGAGTTTTTCGGTCGAACGCTTCATAGGCAGCCCCGTCGGGTTAAAATAAAACGCCGCGGCATCCGGGCGGCGCCTCTGTTGAAATATATTATAGCATCACTATGCCTTTATTGCAACCTGAAAGAAATAAAACGGACGCTCATCTGCCGAAAAAGCCGCGCAGGGGAAGCGCGTCGCGGAATTCGAAAGCCCTATCCATGAGCGAGGAGACGAGCCCTATCAGCGGCCCGTTCACGAGCGCGCAGACGATCGTCCCTATCTTCACGCCCTCGAACCTGCCGAAGCCGAAGAATATGAACGAGAGCGCGACTCCGACGGCGCAGCTCACGATATCGTACACGGTCTTGACGGCGGCCGTCTTCGCGCCGAGCTTTTCCGCGATCTCCTTGACGAAGAGCTCGTACGCCTCGGGTATGAGATACGTCTTGAAGAAGAACGCCACGCCCACTGAGCAAAGCGCGAGCCCCGCGGCGTAGAATACCAGCCTCATAGCGAATCCCGCGATAGGGATGCGCGCGGCAAGACTCATGAACAGATCGAGCGTGAAGCCGTAGATCACCGCGGTCGCGAACGAAAATAGATACGCCCTCTTGAACCTGCGCATGACGAGCGCGAGAAGGAGTATCAAAAAAGCCTGAAAAACGTATTCGGAGGTGCCGAAGGTATAGAAGGCGGCGCTCTGCGAGAGCTTTAGATGGATAAGGTACGCCGGAGCCACGACCATGGATATGCCAAGATCGGCCCTCTCCATGAACGCGGTGCCGAGGGCGAGGAACAACAGCCCCGCTATATAGGCGGCCTCGGTGTAAAAAACGGGCTTTTTCATTCCTGCTCCCCCGCCTCCGCGGCGGCCATCGCCTCACGGAGCTTGGAGGCGAAACGCCTCAGATCGTTCACGTCGCGCATGGCGTCGTTGTAATAGGGGTGGTAGATCGTGTTGCCTATCACCTGGACGTAGCCCTCGTAGGGGTTCACGGCGAAGCGGTATCCGCTTTTCGCGTCCTCGCTCCTTATAAGGAAGAACACGTAAACTCCGCCCTCCTTGGGATAGGTCTCGGGCGGGGCCTCGACCGTCTTGGGCGTTAGATCGACGGCGTTTATTACGGGGCGCGCGGAATAGGGCGATATCACGACATCTATCTTATCGCCGTATTTCATGCCGGAGTAAAGCCCGTTTTCGATCTTGACCCGAAGGAATACCTGATCTATCGTGCCTATCGTGCTCTCCCCCCGGAGGGTGGACCGGCAGAGCGTTTCCTTCGGCCCGACGGACTTTATAACCCGCCCTATCACGATCTCGTCGCAGGCATTGACGAGCTCGTCGAATCTTTCGTAAAAGAAGCTCTGCGCGGGTACGGCGAGTATCTTCTGCTGACGCTCTATATCCTTGATGATGCTGTCGATCGTGCAGACGCGGTCCTCCGCGGTGATGGCGTTGTCCTCTATCGCAAAGAGCGCGCCGGGGATGAGCTCCTTGCCCTCATCCGCGTCCCTCAGGTACGCAAGATACAGCGCGCCGGGGACGGCTTCCTCGCGGAGCACTATGACGGAGCCCGAGGGCTCGTTCCCCGCAAGCACGGTCTCCACCTTGAATCTGGACGTGAAAACGCCGTTTTCGTCCGCCTTCGAGCGCGCGCAGGAGCAGATGAGTATGCTCTCCGCCTCGCGGTAAAGCACGCTGATGGAGGCGGGCGGCGGGTTCTCGTCGGGCTCGGTTCGCCTGTTGGGGAGAGGCAGACGCACGGCGACCGTGCCCAGTATGAGCACGGCAAGCAGCGCGGCAAGTATCTTTTTGACAACGGACATAGTGCCTTCTCCCGACGGTATGACCCGGATCCTGTTTTTTCATATTATAGCATACGGAAAATAAACCTACAAGCTTATTTGATTTGACCGGATACCGTGATATAATAAGGGGTAACGAACCGAAAACCCGGGAGGTACGCCCCATGAACGATATCGAAAACAGGCTTTACAGCGCATTCATAAAGGACTTCGGCCGCGCACCGGAGATATTGGAATTCGCCCCCGGCAGGGTGAACCTGATAGGCGAGCATATTGATTACAACGGAGGCAGGGTGCTCCCCTGCTCCCTCTCGATAGGCACTTACGCCGCCGCCTCGAAAAGCGAGGACGGCGTTATCCGCCTCGCCTCCGTCGATATGGAGGGCGAAGCATGTGAATGCGGCATGGACGAGCTGAAAGCCCTCCCCTGCGAGCCTGCGGCATTTGAAGGCTTCGGGTGGGCGGCATACCCCCTCGGAGTCGCAAAAAAGCTCACGGAAAAGGGCTTCCTGCTCGGCGGCTTTGAAATGACCGTCTGCGGCAACCTTCCAAGGGGCTCGGGGCTTTCCTCCTCCGCCTCGCTGGAGGTTTTGACCTGCGCGGTGCTGCGGGATCTTTTCGGCCTCTCGCTCGACGGCGTGACGGCATCGCTCGTTTCGCTTGAAGCCGAGCGCGACTGCGCGGGGGTGAACTGCGGCATAATGGATCAGTTCGTCTGCGCGAACGGCAGAAAAAACGCCGCGCTGCTCCTCGATACGAACACCCTCGAATACGGGTATTTCCCTTTCGATCTCGGGGACTACCGGCTCCTCATAATGAACACCAACAAGCCAAGAAGGCTCGCGGATTCCAAATACAACGAAAGAAGGAGCGAATGCGAAAGCGCGCTCGGGTTGATCGGCAAATGCTTCGATCCCGAAAAGACGAGCCTCTGCGGGCTTACCCCCGAGGAGTTCGACTCCGTTTCCCGGCTGCTTCCCGAACCGCTCGTCCGCCGCGCACGCCACGCCGTTTCCGAGAACCGCCGCGTAACTCTGGCGGCGGAAGCCCTGAAGGCCGGGAACGCGCGCGAGCTCGGCAGGCTGCTCGACGCCTCGCACGATTCCCTGAGGGACGATTACGAGGTCACGGGAAGGGAGCTCGATTCCATCGTTAACGCCGCGAGGAAGCAGGAGGGCGTACTCGGCGCGAGGATGACCGGCGCGGGCTTCGGAGGCTGCGCGATAGCGCTCGTCTCCCGCGAATGCGCCGAGGCGGCCAAGGCGGGCATTACCGCGCTCTACAAGGCCGAAACGGGCTACGACTGCGAGATCTACGCCGTTGAAACGGGCGACTCCCCCTTTGGAAGGGAGACGCGATAAATGAAAAAAACGCCTTTTTTGACGATATTATGCCTTGCGCTCTGCCTTGTATTCATTGCAGGAGGCTGCGCGCGCGGCGGGCATGAGGAAGCCCCCACGGAGGCGCCGACCGGGATCCCCACGGAGGCTCCCACTCCCGCGCCCACGGAAGTCCCGACGGAAGCGCCCACGGAAGTCCCGACGGAGACTCCCGTTCCCGCTCCCACGAAGGAGCCGCTTCCGGACGGAGTGCCCGAAAACGTCAGCGATTTCACGCGCGAACAGGTGCTCGAAGCGCAAAGAATAATGGATCAGCTCGTCGATTACATATACGCGCATCCCATCCCATGCGATTCGGCGGCCCATCCCTTCGTGCCCGCGGACAAGTACGCGGAGCTCACCGAAGCGGAGAAGCTCATTTACGACGATATGCTGACTGCCGCCCGCGGTTTCCTGCGGTATTCCGTGCTCGCGGAATCAAACGAGCAGGTGCAGGCCGCGTCCGCCGCGCTCTTTTGGGATCATCCCGAGATCGAGATCTATTTCGTGATGGATGAGGGCGAGAACGCAGACGCCGATATCAAGCGCGAGTTGGGCGAGGTCGGCTGGCATTCCAAAATAATCACGCCCCAGAGCCGCTTCTTCAATGAGGCGGAGGATATGGACGCCGTGAAGGATCAGGTGGAGGCTTTCAACGTCGTGGGAGCTTACGTCGCTTCCCGCGTGCCGGAGGATCTCTCCGCAATAGACAAGTACCGCCTTCTTGCATACTATATCTCCGTCAAGTCGCAGTACGCCTACGTGAACGGCTTCTACCCCCTCTACTCGATGACCGCGTACGGCGCGGTGATAAGGGGCTATTCCATCTGCCAGGGGTACGCCATCGGCTTCGAATACCTCTGCCGCATGGCTGACCTCGACTGCCGCCGCGTCCGCAATAAGTATAACGACGACAACATGCATTTCTGGGACTTGGTGACGATAGACGGCGGAACGTATTTCGTCGACGTCACCTGGAGCGACGGTTCCGTCAACCATTACACCCAGCACGGCTGGTTCGAGTGGTTCTTCTTTACGAGGGACCGTGAGCACGTCCCGAACGACGGCACGACGACCACGGGAAAGCCCCTCGACAGGAGGAGCTGGGAATAATCGGTCGATACAGCTGCGCCGCGAACACATCGCGGCGCCGTTTTTTCCCGACAGAAACGACAAGGCGCGAAATAATATATCTTTCTGTGATGCAATAAAACGATGCGCTCATCCGTTAATAAAGCGAAAGGAGTGAGAAAATATGCCTGATCCATGTAAAAACATCGCGCTCGAAGCGGGAACGGGAACAGACGCCCTGCTCGAAGCCTGCATCAGAAAACTGGCAGACGGAGATATCGACGCCATGGGGCCCCTTTACGATATGACGAAGAACTCCGTATACGCATATTCGCTCTCGCTCCTCAAGAACTCCGCCGAGGCGGAGGACGCCATGCACGACTGCTACATCCGCATCAACTCTTCGGCCGTGTCCTATACGGCGAACGGAAAGCCGATGGCCTGGATAATGAGGATCGTGCGTAATCTTTGCCTCAGCCGCTTGAGAGAGATGAAGCGCAGCGCAAGGCTCTCCGAGGAGGATTGGCACGGATTGCTGAGAACGGACGATATCGATTCGAATCTGCATGCCGCCGATATGCTGGAGATGCTCTCCGACACGGAAAGGCAGATAGTGCTGCTGCACGCCGTATCCGGATTCAAGCACCGCGAGACCGCCGCTCTGATGGGCATACCGCTTGCCACCGTTCTCTCGAAATACGCAAGGGCAATAAAAAAACTCAGGAAGTATTTCCCGGAAGGAGAAGGAGTAAGATGAACGAACGTGAAATCGACAGCAAGATAAGGGACGCCTTTGCATCTGTCACGCCCGATATAAGGGCCTCCGTCCTTTCCGACTGCAAAAAAACGAACGGAAAGGTGATAAAATTGAACGATATGTCCAAACCCGAAAAAAAGAAGGCCCCCGTTTGGAGGTCGATCGCCGCGGTCGCCGCGGCGCTGCTGATACTCGCCGCCGTCCCATTCGTCATCAAGGGCTTCACGGGAAGCTCCAACAAGGCCGTTGCCTCCGTGATGATAGACGTGAACCCCAGCATAGAGATGACCGTCGACAGGGACGAGCGCGTCATCGAAGCCATTCCCCGCAACGCTGACGGTATGGCTCTGCTCGACGGCATGGATCTTTCCGGCAGCAAGGTGAGCGTAGCCGTCAACGCGATAGTCGGCTCGCTCGTGCGCCGAGGGTATCTCAATGAGCTCGCGAACTCCGTACTGATCAGCGTTGACGGAGCTGACGCATCCCTATGCGACAGGCTTCGCGAGGCGCTCGCACTTGACGTTGCCGAGCTGCTCGGCAAGAATGATTTCGGCTTTGCGGTCATGAGCCAGACGATAGAAGAGGACCCCTCCGTCGCAGAGCTCGCCGCAGAGTACGGCATAACCGTGAGCAAGGCTCAGCTTATCACAAAGCTCTCCGCGCTCGATCCCCGCTATGACCTGCCCTCCCTTGCCGCTCTCTCCATAAACGAGCTGGGGCTCATTTCGGAAAAGAAGGGCGTCGACAGCGTCGAAACGCGCGGCGCTTCGAGCGACCTCGCATATATCGGCGAGGACGCCGCCCTCGCCATAGCATATGACCGCGCCGGAGTCGACGCGGCTGACGTTCACGACCTCAGCGTCGATATGGACCTCGAGAACGGCATAATGGTTTATGACGTCGAATTCACCGCGAACGGGACGGAGTACGACGTTGAGATCGACGCCGTGACCGGCGAAGTCACCGAGTTCGAGGCAGAGCCCCTTGAGACCGCCAAGCCCACCGCGACCCCCATGCCCACCGCTGAGCCCACGGACAGGCCGACGTCCGCTCCCACGGCCGCTCCCGCATCCTACATCGGGAAGAACGCCGCCCGCGATATCGCCCTCACCCATGCGGGAGTATCGAGCTCCGAAGCATACGATATCGATGTCGAGCTTGACCGCGAGAACGGCAAGGCCCATTACGACGTAGAATTCAAGGCGAACGGCCGCGAATATGAATACGAGATCGACGCCGTGACGGGCGAAGTGCTGGACTGGGATTCAGAGCCCCTTGAGACTGCCAAGCCCACGACGACTCCCAAACCCACGGCAGCGCCCGTATCCTACATCGGCAAGAAGTCCGCAAAGCAGATCGCCTTCGCTCACGCGGGGGTTTCGGAAGCCGACGCGTACGACGTCGAGGCAGAGCTTGACCGCGAGAACGGCAAGGCCCATTACGACGTGGAATTCAAGGCGAACGGCCGCGAATATGAATACGAGATCGACGCCGTGACGGGCGAAGTGCTGGATTTCGAATCCGAGCCCGCGGCTACCCCGAAGCCCGCAGCGACCTCCACACCCAAGCCCACCGAGAAGCCCAACTCTTCCTCCTACATCGGAAGAGCGGCCGCTCTCGAGATCGCGCTTTCGGACGTCGGCGTCAGCGTGGACGCGGTGACAATGATCGAGATCGAATTCAAGCGCGAGAACGGAAAGCCCGTTTACGAGGTCGAATTCACCTGCGGCAGCACGGAGTACGAGTACGTCATCCACGCCGAGACGGGCGACATCATCAGCCGCTCTTCCGAATCCAACGGAGGCGGCTCCGAACCCGGCGGCATCTCACTGATAGGCGAGGTCCGAGCATGGGAGATCGCCCTCGACAGGGCGGGCCTCACGATGTCTCAGATCAGCGGGAAGGAGATCGAGCTCGATCACGACAACGGAGTTTACTGCTACGAGATCGAGTTCAAGTCCGGCCGCTATGAGTATGAGATCAAGATCAACGCCGTGACCGGAGCGGTGATGCGCTTCGATCGCGAGATCGACGACTGATCGCCACCGGGCTTGTCCGCCCGACCATGAAAACGCCCGCGGTAATCACCGCGGGCATGTTTCTTTCTGTAATTTCAGGTAGTTTTCTTTGGTATCGACGTAAGCAGAAGTGCCTTGTTTGCGCCTTATCCCTCTTCCTTGGCCTTGAGCATATCCTTGGTCTTCATAAGCCTGGTGAGGTTGCCGCGCTCGTTCTCGTCGAGCTTCATGGAGATGGCGTGTATCGCCGTCTCGAGCTGCGGTATCATGACGTATTCGAGGGCGTTTACTCTTCGCCTCGTCTTTTCGATCTCGTCCGCAAGGAGGTTGCAGGTCTTCTCCACCTCCGCAAGCTCGATAAGAAGGGGCATCAGCTCCGCGAATTTCAAAACCGCGGCGTCAAGCTCGGCGGAGGTGCCCAGCACGCCGTAGGGCAGGCCCCGCGTTTCGGACGGGACGTAGGTCAGCTTCGGCACCTCTACGGAGAGCACCTTCGCGCTTTCGACCTCCACCTTGGCGGAGGCGGCGGGTATGAGGAGCGCCTCCTCTACGCCGGCGGTGCTCATGGCGGCCTTGGCTATGACGAAGGACGCCATCGCCTCCCCCATCAGGGCCTCGACTCTTTCTCTCAGCTCCCTGTTGCGGCGGACGAAGGTAATGAAGCGGCGAACCGTCTCGTCGCGCTTGTCCTTCATAAGCTTGTGGCCCCTTGACGCGGTGGCGAGCCTCTTTTTAAGGCGGCTCATCTCCATGCGGGTGGGCTTGTAGTTAATGGCCATAGCTCTTCCTTTCGGGGCTTACGCGCCCCGCAAAAGCTCAATCCTTTTTCTCGTAGTATCTGTCGAGGTATTCGTCGCGTATGCGGCGCAGCTCCGACCTCGGGAGTATCCTCAAAAGCTCCCAGCCGATATCCAGCGTCTCCTCGACGGAGCGGTTTTTGTAATATCCCTGCGAGACGTACTTCATTTCGAATTCGTCCGCGAATTTGGCGTAGAGCTTGTCGACGTCGGAAAGCGCGGCGTCGCCCAATATGACGGCGAGCTCCTTCGCTTCCTTGCCCCTCGAATACGCGGCGAAGAGCTGGTTCATCGTGTCGGCGTGATCCTCGCGCGTTTTGCCGCGGCCTATGCCCTTATCCTTCAGCCTCGAAAGCGAGGGCAGCACGTTTACGGGTGGCGTTACGCCCTTCCTGTAAAGCTCCCTGGAGAGGATTATCTGCCCCTCGGTGATGTAGCCCGTAAGGTCGGGTATGGGATGGGTGATGTCGTCCTCGGGCATGGAGAGTATGGGTATCATCGTTATGGAGCCGGGGCAGCCCTTTATGCGGCCCGCGCGCTCGTACATGGTGGCAAGGTCGGTATAGAGGTAGCCGGGATAGCCCCTCCTGCCGGGGACCTCCTTCCTCGCGGCGGAGATCTCGCGAAGCGCCTCGGCGTAGTTCGTGATATCCGTTATTATGACGAGCACGTGCATGCCCAGATCGTAAGCGAGGTATTCCGCGGCGGTGATCGCCATACGCGGCGTTGCGATACGCTCGATCGCCGGGTCGTTCGCGAGGTTGACGAACGTCACGGTGCGCTCTATTGCGCCGGTCTTTTTGAAGTCGGATATGAAATAATCCGCTTCCTCGAACGTGATGCCTACTGCGGCGAACACGACGGCGAAGGACTCGTCCTTGCCCCTGACCTTAGCCTGCCTTGCTATCTGCGCGGCGAACTGCGCGTGCGGCAGGCCCGAGCCGGAGAACACGGGGAGCTTCTGCCCCCTGACGAGGGTGTTGAGGCCGTCTATCGCGGAGACGCCCGTCTGTATGAATTCGTTGGGATAGTCCCTCGCGGCGGGATTCATCGGCGAACCGTTGATATCCATCAGCTTCTCGGGGATGAGCGGAGCGCCGCCGTCCTTGGGGCGGCCCATGCCGTCGAATACGCGGCCGAGCATATCGGGCGCGACGGCGAGCTCAATGCTGTGGCCGAGGAACTTGGCGCGGGATTCGGAGATCTTCAATCCCTGCGAGCCCTCGAACAGCTGAACGAGCGCCTTGTCGCCGTTGACCTCGAGCACCTTGCCGCGCCTTATATCGCTGCCGTCCGTCCTCTTGATCTCGACGAGCTCATCGTATTTTACGCCGTCGACGCCGTCCACCATTACGAGCGGGCCGACGACCTCGCGGATAGTCGTGTATTCCTTGCGCATTTTCAATCCCTTTCCGCATCCGTGATATTGCGGATCTCGGATGCAAGCTCGCCCGAGAGCTCGGCCGCGAGCTGCTTATGATCCTTCTCGGCGCAGTACTTGTACCTGCCGAGGCGCTCCCTGACGGGAAGGCCCGCCAGCCTTGAGAACTCCGCCCCGTTTTCAAGCGCGGCGGCGCCCCTGTCGTAGAACTCGAGCAGGAGCTTCAGGAGCTGATGCTGCTTCGAGGGAGAGGTGTAGGTATCGACCGCGTCGAACGCGTTCTGGTGGAGGTAGTCCTCCCTTATGGACCTTGCGGTCTCCAGCTTAAGACGGTCTCTGACGGAGAGCGCGTCTATGCCGACGAGGGAGACTATCTCCTGCAGCTCGGATTCCTCCTGCAGGAGGGTCATCGCTCTTGTTACGCACGCGCCCCAATCCTCCGCTATGTTGTTGTCGAACCAGGGCTCGAGGCGATCGAGATACAGAGAATAGCTCTGCAGCCAGTCTATCGCGGGGAAATGCCTCGCGTAGGCGAGCTTTGCGGAGAGGCCCCAGAAGACCTTGACTATCCTGAGAGTCGCCTGGGAAACGGGCTCGGAGATATCGCCGCCGGGAGGCGATACGGCGCCTATAGCGGATATCGCGCCCTTCCTGCCCTCGGAGCCGAGGGTAACGACCTGGCCTGCCCTCTCGTAGAACTCGGCAAGTCGGCTGGAAAGGTAAGCGGGGTAGCCCTCCTCGCCGGGCATCTCCTCAAGTCGGCCGCTCATTTCGCGCAGCGCCTCCGCCCATCTGGAGGTGGAGTCCGCCATTATCGCGACCTTATAGCCCATATCGCGGAAATACTCCGCTATCGTTATACCCGTGTAGATGGAAGCCTCGCGCGCGGCGACGGGCATATCGGAGGTGTTCGCTATCAGCACCGTGCGCTTCATAAGCGAGAGCCCCGTCCTCGGGTCGACGAGCTCGGGGAACTCGGTAAGAACGTCCGTCATCTCGTTGCCGCGTTCGCCGCAGCCGATATAGACGATTATGTCGGCGTCCGCCCATTTGGCGAGCTGATGCTGGACGACCGTCTTGCCGCTGCCGAAGGGGCCGGGAACAGCCGCGACGCCGCCCTTCGCTATCGGGAAGAAGGTGTCGATGACGCGCTGACCGGTGATCATCGGTTCGTTGGGAGGGAGCTTCTCCTTATAGGGCCTGCCCTTACGGACGGGCCATTTTTGCATCATGGAAAGCTCGATCTCGCCCTTGCCGGTATCTATCACGGCGACGGTATCGGTGATCCTGGCCTTCTGTTCTCCTATAATGGAGGTGACGGTGCCGGAGACCGCCGGCGGGACCATTATGATATGCTTGACGGCGCCCGTCTCCTGAACGCAGCCCAGAGCGTCGCCGCCCTGCACCCTGTCGCCGACCTTAGCCATGGGGTTGAAGAGCCAAAGCTTCTCCCTGTCGAGCGCGGGCGCTGCGATGCCCCTCGTGATCCTCGATCCGGCGGATTCGAAGAGCTTGGTGAGCGGTCTCTGTATGCCGTCGTAAATGGATTCGATAAGGCCGGGCCCGAGTTCGACGGAAAGGGGCGCGCCCGTGGGATAAACGGGTTCGCCCGGGCCTATGCCGCCCGTCTCCTCGTAGACCTGAATGGAGGCTCTGTCGCCCCTCAGCTCTATGACCTCGCCTATCAGCTCCTTATCGGATACGTGGACGACGTCGAACATCTGGACGTCTCCCATACCGTCCGCGGTGATGAGCGGGCCCGCGACCTTGACGATGGTGCCGTGTTTTTCAGTCATTGGTATTTCCTCCGAATTCTTTGGCCCCTCCCCCGCGATCGGGGAAAGGACGGGAGTCGCGCGGTCAGAACAGTATGTCCGCGCCTATGGCCTTCTCGACGTTCGCCTTGACGTTCGCCATTGCGGCGCCGTTGGCTCCCGTGCTGTCCGGCACGGGAATTATCGCCGGGAATGCCCTTGATTTATACTTGTTCACCGTTTCCGAAGCGGCCTCGAAGACCTTTTCGGTAACGAATATTATCTTCGTGTTCTCTCTGGCAAGGCGGTCTATGAGCTTTCCCGCCGCCTGTCCTTCCGTCTCGAAATAGACGTCGATCCCCGCCGCTCTGCCGAGCAGTACGGAATCCTTATCTCCGATCATCGCGATATCAGCCATAAAGCGTAAGGCTCCTTTCCTCCACGGCGCTCATGGGTATGGCGCTGCGTTTTGCGGTGAGTATCAGCCTTATGACCTCCGCCTCGCGCTCCCTGGCGAGCATATAGCCGAGTATCGGCGCAGCCGTGTCGATATCGTTCCTGCCCTCGGAGGCGAGCGCTATGAGGTAATCGTCCCTCGCCTTCTCTATTGCGGCGGTGCGCCCGGTCTTAAGATACTCCTCGAAGCCGCGGCGGGCGGCCTGCTTGAGCCTGCTCGGCTCCAGCGCAGATCTTACGATATCGGGCGCCTTCTGCGGGGCGTTTTCGATCGCGTCCCTAAGGGCCGTGAGCCGCTCGGCGGGATATTCGCCCGCGGGGAGGAAGCTCTCCTCGGGCATTTTCCGAACGACCGCCAGCAGGTTCGTGAAATCGGCGAGCGCGGAAAAATACTTCTTTACGAAGGCGTTCCCGCTCGATCTCGCGTAGGCCGTGTAGGCGGAGTCGAGCTTTCTCGATACCGTCTGCGGGGCGGGATCGCGATAGGTGATGACGTCCAGCTCCTCGAGCGCGTCGGCGATAGGCTTCGGCAGCAGGGAATAATCGCCCGAGGCTATCGCCTTTTTGAGGGCGGCCTCCGGGTATATGCCTCCGAAATCGAGCTTGGCGCCTTCGATATCGCCTTTAACGAGCCTCGTCTTATAGAGGAGCTTTACGTTCGTCATATCGTGCCGCATGCGGAACAGCTCCGCCGAATGCGCGGAGGATCCGGGCAAAAGCTCCATCATAAGGCCGTAGGTCTCCGTCAGGCGGGCCTTCGTCATGGCCTCGATCTCGTCCGCGTCGTCGGAGGCTTCGGGCGAGCTGTAGCCCGCTTCGCGCAGTATTTTGAGGCACTCCTCATAGGAGGCGGCCTGGCAGAGCCTTGCGACGGTCTCCTTCGGGAGCAGCTTCTTCTCTATAACGCGGAGCCTCGCTATGCTGTTTATAAGGCTTTCGGCCATAGTTTATCCTTCGTCTGCGGTCAGCTGAAGAGCACGGAAGCCGTTTCGGCCTTCGTCCTCTCCCTCGTTTCGTCCATCAGCGCGCGGAACGAGCAGTCCTTGAAATAGTTCGCGCCCCAAAGCGTGAAGCCGCCCTCCAGCCCGGGTTCGTTCTCCCCGAGAGCGAGCTTCTTTTCGGGCATGCTTTCGACGAGCTTTTCAAGCGCCGCCCTGTCCTTTTCGGCGGGCCTTACGGTCTCGCCGCCCTCGCACTCGTTTTCGAGGAGCTTCCTCAAAACCTTTTCGCGCGATCCGGGCGCGAGGGAACAGAGCGCCGCGTACGCTTCCTCATACGCCTCGTCTATAAGGGCGGTCCTTCTGCCGAGCCTGTCCTTCCTGGATTCGAGCTCCGCGCCGGTCCTTGCCTTTGCGAGGATATCCTCCCTGGAGGCTCTTGCCTTTTCCTCGTACTCGAGGCGGAGCTTTTCACGCTCCTGCTCGGCCCTCTTGCGGATCTCGTCCGCCTCAAAGGAAGCCCTCGCCTCCGCGGCGGCGGCCTGGGAGTGAGCCTCCTCGATTATGCTTTTCAGGAGCTTTTCGGCTCCGTTAACGTCGGCGGCCATTATTTTACACCGACGACCATGAGTACGGATACGAGAACGGCGAGTATCGCGTAGGTCTCGACCATGATGGCGAGGACTATGCCCTTACCGCCTTCGCCCTGCTTCGCGACGATGTTCATGCCCGCACAGCATACCCTGGACTGCATGTAAGCGGAAACGAGGCCGACTATCGCGATGGGGAGCGCCGCGTAGAAGTAGCTCATGCCCATCGAAACGGGCAGCTCGCTCGAACCCGCGCCGGAGAGCAGACCGGAGTTGCTCGCGATCAGGAAGGCGACGATGAAGCCGTAGATGCCCTGAGTAGCGGGGAGCAGCTGCAGAACGGTGCACTGACCGGACTTTTCGGGATCCTCGGCGATAACGCCCGCGGCCGCGCGGCCCGCCATGCCGACTCCGAGGGAAGAGCCGATGCCCGGGAGTATGAGGGCGAGAGAAGTGCCCAGGGCTGCCCAGATGATACCTGTCATTTCAATAATCCTCCTAAGATCATTTGATTACTTTGTTGTATTTCGTATCCGGAGAGAGGGGCTTATAAAGCCTTCCGCCCGGAGTGTAGAAACGGTTGTAGTATTCGATGAACTGCAGCCTCGCGCAGTGGATGAACGCGCCGAGGGCGTTTATGCCGACGCAGAACAGATGCAGCACCGCGAGCAGTATCGCCGCGACGATGAATCCTATCACGGGGCCCACTACGGGCACGCCCTTGAGCGCGCCGTGCACCATCGAGCTTATCATGTTGAAAACGCTGCCCATGACGCCCGTGGCGAGGCCGAGCGCGAACACACGCGCATAGCTCAATACGTCGCTGAAGAAGCCAGTTATGTCGTAGAGCTTGCCGAGGCCGCCGGTGACTCTGCCAATGCCCTTCTTGTTCCTGCCGCCGAATACGATTATCAGCAGGAGGCCGACTCCTATAAGGCCGTAGCCCGCGTACTTTACGGAACCCTTGCCGAGTATCATCAGCGCGATGCCCGCGAATATCATGAGCCACGAGCCGATATCGAATACCGCGGTCTGCCAGTCGCCCTTGGAAAAATGCAGGACCATCGAGACGACCATGCCGGCGATTATCTGGAAGAAGCCCAGCCCGCAGTAGAGCACGAGCGCGGTCATCTGATCGACCATCGGATCTATCAGGGGGAACGGGAAGCCCTGACCGAACAGATCGCGCCAGTTCATGCCGAAGAAGGTGCCCGTCAAAAGGCCGCAGATCATGGTGGAAATGCCGCCCCAGACGAGTATGCGGCAGACCTGCTCGGTGCCGCCCTTGGGCTTCTTGAGCTTGAGCATCAGGAGCGCGCCGAGGGTGATGATGAGGCCGTAGCCCGTATCGCCCATCATGAGGCCGAAGAACAGAAGATAGAACGGCGCCATGACGACCGTGGGATCGAAGCCCCGGGGATCGGGCGGGGAATACATATTGGTGATGAATTCGAACGGTGCGAAGAATTTGTTGTTTTTGCAGTAGGTGGGGGGCTGCTCGTCGTCATACGGATCGCGCGTTTCGAGGCAGTAGACCTCCGTCGCCTCGGCTATCGCGGATTCGAGCTTGTCCGCCTCGTCCGACCTTGCCCACCCCGTGAGAAGGAAGGTCTCCCTCGTTGCGAAGAGCTCGCACCTTGCCCTGGCGCGCGCCTCCTCTATGAGGGCGCCGTCCATGCCCATCTTGAGCGTTTCGGCCTTCTCGCCGAGCTTTGCGAGCTCGCGCGAGAGCTCCTCGGTGTTTTTATCCGCTTCGGCTATCTCCCTGCGGAGCCTCTCCGTCTCTTCGGCGGGGAGCCCGTTTATCGCGGGGAGCTGCGCCTCCTCGAAGCCCGCGGCGCGAAGCGCGGCCAGCGTCTCCTCCGAAGCCTCCTTGGGAACGGCGGCGAGCACCGCGGCCTTGCCCGCATCACCGAAGGAATCGAACGAAACGCCCTCTTCCCTGAGCATATCGAGCTTTTCGGCCTTTGCGGTGCCGAGCAGGAAATCGGCCGTCCTGGTCGGTTTAATATCGGAAAGCGGTATCGTGACCGCGGCAAAGGGAGCAAGGCTCTTGATCAGGGCCTGCTTCCTTTCCTTTTCGGATTTGTTGTGGGAAATATCCTTCTGGATCTCGTCGAGACGCTCCGCGGTCTTCAGCGCTTCGGGCACGGCCAAAACGAGCTCATCCTCGCTGCGCTCGGGAGCGGCTTCCAGCATGCCGGCCTTGGGCATGAACGCCCCGAGGCGGCTTATGGCGGATTTGAGCTTTGTGACTTCGCCCTGCTTTTTGGCAAGCTCCGCCTCGCAGCCGGTCTTGAAAAGGCCCGACGCAGAGGAGAGCGCGGGGGATAATTCGGCATCGCCGTTTGCCCCATCGGCCTCCGAAAGCTGTATCACGCCGTTTTTTTGAAGCGCTTTCATTATGCGCCGCTCGTCCTTCTTCAGGGCGAACAGCGATATGTGCTTCATTGGAACGATCATCTTGATTACTCCGGATCAGTATTTGTTGAGAATGTGATCGACGATGAGCCCGGCGGCTTCGGGAAGCTTCTTCCTCGCCTCCGCCATTATGCGCTCGGATTCCTCCCCCGCCTCCGCCATGAGGCGTTCGGAAAGAAGCTCGGCCTCCTTCTCCGCCATAGCGGAAGCAAGCGCGAGCCCGGCCTTGGATTCCTCCCTGAAATTCCTGAGGGAGACCGCGGCCTCGTCCTCGGCGGAAGCTATGAGCTCCCTCGCCTTTTCCTGCGCGTCGCGGCGGAGCGCTTCCGCGTCCGCCTCGGCTGCTGCTATACGCTCTATTACTGTGGGCATCTCGAAAAATCCCTTCGTTTGATTGGATTGGCGGCGCTTTTCGGGATCGGCCCGAAAAACGCCATATCAAGCTGTATATCATTATAACAGCTGCGGGCTTTGATTGCAAGTAAAATGCTTGTAAAGATTGTAAGACATGCGGCGAACGGGATGCTTGAAAGAGGAGGTTTTCTATTATATAATGGACTTCGACAGGAGCCGACAAAATGAGATCCCGACTTAAAACGACGCTTTTGCCGCTGCTTGCGGCTATGATATGGGGCACGGCCTTCGCTGCTCAGGACGTGTGCGCGGACAGCATGGACGCGATGACTTTCAACGCGCTCCGTTTCTTTATCGCGGTAATATTCCTCCTGGCGGTCGGAGCCGCGCTGCGGGCGTTCCGCAGAAGGAAGGCCTCTGCCGACGGCCCTTCCCTTCCCGAAAAGACGCCTGAGGAAAAGAAGCTTGAAAGAAAGCGCCTGCTTACCGCGGCGCTTACCTGCGGCACCGCGCTTGCGGCGGCTTCCGTGCTTCAGCAGGCGGGCATGAGCCTCGGAACGGACGCGGGCAAATCGGGCTTCATAACCGCGCTTTACGTGGTGCTCGTGCCGATAGCCGGGCTTTTCCTCAAAAAAAGAGTGCCGCCCGTGTTCTGGCTCGCGGTGGCCTTGGCCGTGGCGGGGCTGTATCTGCTCTGCATGAGCGGGAGCTTCCGCCTTGCGGCGGGCGATCTGCTGACGCTGCTCTGCGCCGTTATGTTCACGATCCAGATACTCCTTATAGACCGCTTCTCCCCCGGGCTCGACAGCATAAAGCTCTGCACGGCGCAGTTCACGGTTGCGGGAGCGTGGTCGCTCCTCGGTATGCTGCTTTTCGAAAAGCCCGACTTCAGCGCCATACTCTCCTGCGCGCTGCCCCTCCTTTACGTTGCGATATTCTCGAGCGGCGTCGCGTATCTGCTCCAGATCGTCTCGCAGAGGGAGGGCGACCCCGCGATAGTCTCCCTGCTCTTCTGCCTCGAATCGGTCTTCTCGGTGATCGCAGGCGCGATACTCCTGCATCAGCGGATGACCGGACGCGAATACTTAGGCTGCGCGATACTGTTCCTCGCCGTGCTCATCGCGCAGATACCGGGCTTCAAACGAAAGAATAAAGGAGAACGATATGAATAACGCCGCCCGCCGAAACAAACGCGGCTCCCTCCGCCTTTTCACAGCGCTGCTGCTTGCCGCGGCATTGCTTTTCTGCGGCTGCGACGAGCTCGGCCTGCCGCTGATCCATATCGGAAATACGGACGCCCCGGCGCAGACCGAAGCGCCCGATGATAAAATCGATTTCCGCCTCGTCGAATTCGGCAGTATGCCCTACCGAAGGCCCGATCTTGACGCGATGGAAAAGCTCTTCGCCGAAACGGCGGAGTTTGCGGACGGCGCCCGGGCCGGGGACGCCGCGGAGCTCGAGCGGAAGCTTGACGAATGCTGGGACGCTTACGACGAGTTCTTCACTTTGGAGACCATCGCCATGCTCCGCTCCGATATCGACCAGACCGACGAATACTATTCCGCGGAATACGAATACTTCCTCGACAGGGAGGCGGACATAGCCGAATGGATGGATACGACGCTCATCGCCTGCGCCTGCTCGAAAGCCAAGGTTTCCGAGGATCTCCTCGCGGGATACACGGAGGAGGACAGCGAGCCCTATTCCGACCGTATGCTGGAGCTGATGGCGCGGGAAAACTCGCTTCTTATCGCCTACCGCGAGGCGCTGATGCTGGACGAGATAGAGATAAACGGCGAGGTGCAGAGCTTTACCGAGTACGTTTCCGATCCCCTTATTTCGGACGAGGAGTACGCCGAGGCAAAGCTTGCCTATTACCGCGCCTGCAACGAGATCGCGGCTCCCATCTACGCGGAGCTCGTCAAGGTGCGCCGCGCCATGGCCGAGGAGTACGGCTGCAGCTACGAGGAGCTTCAATACTATTCCTTCGGAAGGGATTATACGCCCGAGCAGGTGAGCTCCTATCTTGAGGGCGTTGCGGGCGAGGTCGCGGATTACTACTGCGAGCTGATGGAGTCGGATCCCTATTCCATGGTGGATTACTGGTCCCTTTCCGAGAGCGGGCTTTTGGAACTGCTTGAAGCGGCCACCTCGCACATGGGTGAAAGCATTAAGGACTCCCTGCGGTTCATGGAGAAATATCACCTTTACGACGCCGCGGCGACCTCCGTGAAGTCGACCGCGAGCTATACCGTGTATCTAAGGAGCTATGACGCGCCGTTCTGCTTCCTCGGAGCATACGGCGACGCGGAGGATTTTTTGAACATGGCTCACGAATTCGGCCATTTCGCCGACGCCCGGATCAATTACGATTCCACGTTCAGCCTCGATCTTTCCGAGACCTATTCCCAGGGCATGGCGAACCTTGCGCTTTTGAAGAGCAGGGAGTATTTGAGCCCGGAGCGCTATAACAGCCTCCTTCTTATGCATCTGCTCTCCAATCTGAGCATATTTGCCGAGCAGACCGCCTACGCGGATTTCGAATCGCGCGCTTACGCCCTGCCCGACAGCGAGCTGACCGTTGAGAACCTGAACGCGCTCGCTCTGGAATGCGCCGACAGATACGGCGCGAGCGCTACCGACGACGCGGAGGGCGAGAGCGCTTTCTACTGGACGCAGGTCAACCACCTTTTCGAGCAGCCCTTCTACGTGATAAGCTACTGCATCAGCGCGGACGCTGCCATCCAGATAGCGGAGATGGAGATGAACGAGCCGGGCTCCGGCGTAGCCGTTTACGAAAAGCTGCTGGATTGGGAAAGCGGTTACTTCCTTGAAGAGCTTTCGCGGGCAGGGCTCGTAAGCCCCTTCTCTGTGGGGCGCGCCGCTCACAATCTCGAGCTTGTGGAGACCATAGTCGCCGACGAGCTGAGCGAGCTCATGCCCGCGGCGTAAAACGGATAAATAAAAAAACCGGCCGTTTGTTATAACGGCCGGTTTTTATTATTGTAATTACGGCTCGACGTTCTCGCCGAAGAGGGTGTAATCCCTGCCGTTCACCGTAACGTATACGGAGAAGAGCGTCTTCGATCCGTCGGCGGCGGGGTCGGTCAGCACCATCAGCTGGCCCTTTCGCCTGTCGAACCTGACGGCGGAGGTCAATACCTGCTTGGAGCTTCCGTTTTCATAGAAGAACAGCGTTCCCGCGCCGTTTTCGCCCGCAGCGGCGTCCTTTATGTACGCGCAGCCGGAGCCGACGGCGGCTATCGAATCGACGCCCGAATCGAGCTTTAGCGGCTTGCCGTTCCCCTTTATCATGAACAGCGTATTGGCGGCGGAGACCCAATAGACGGTATTCCCGTCCTTCGATACCTCGAACGATACCGCGTCGGAGGCGAGCTGCTTCGTCTTGCCGGAGAAAGTCGTGGAGCTGAGCTTGCCGTTCTCGATCCAGATAACGCGCTTCGTCCCCGCGGCAAGCTTGTATTCCTCCGCGCCGTCGATGAGGGGCTTCGTTTCGCCCTTCCCGTTTATCGAAAACACGTCGTAAACGTATCCGGCTTCCGTTTTAGTCCTCTTCAGAAAAAGGCCGTTCGTAAACGAGGATACGTCGTTTATGTAGACGGGGATCGTGAACGCGCCCATGCTGTAGATATCGGTCTTCATGGTGAAGCCGAAGCCTTCGCAGAGGACGACGTCGAGCTTATCCGAGAGGCGGAAAAGCCTGCTTTTACCGTCGTTTACAGTATAGTTGACCTCGCCGAGGTCATTTGAGAAATTGAAGTTCGAGGCCGCGCCGCAGTTCTCGCTTATGACGAAGGTCTCTTCGCCGTTTCTGACGCAGAACCTGCCCCCCGAGGGCTCGAGATAATAGAGGGTATCCGCGCCGTCGGAAACGGCGAGGACGATGCATTTCGTATCCTCCAGCACTGGCTTGAGCTCGCCGCCCCTGAGAAGAAGGCTCTCATTCTCCTGGCCGCCCTCCCTTTCGAGCGTGAATACCGCGCTTTCGCCGCGCGGGGAGATCGCTATCTGCTCTATGCTCCGCACGCCCTCCAGGACGGTCTCTGTCAGGCGCGTATCGGCGGAATACCTGCAGAGCTTCCCGTCGAGCAGGAAGAACGCGAGCCTGCCGTCAAAGCTTATCTCGGCGGAGTCGGTGCCGCTTGCCAGAAGGTCCACTCCCTTTTCGGAGACGAAATACACGATATTATCCACCCACGCGAGGGCCGTTTTTCCGTCGGCGGCGATATCGAATACCGCCTTGCCGCGGACGGAGCCTTCTATAAGCTCGCCGTTCCTGACGAAAACGGACTGCCTTTCGGCCCTGCTGTAGATCCTCGCTATGTTGGTATCGAGCATATTGCCGGTCTCGATCCCGGAGCCGCAGGCCGAAAGCGCGAGCAGGCAGGCGAGTATCAATATTGCGGTAACGGTTTTTTTCATGCTTCCTCCCGTCATTCCTCGCTCTGATCCATCCTCGCCGCCTCGAGCCCGAGCACGAAATCAACGCCGTTTTCGGAATAGTAGACGTCGTACACCTTGGCGCCGAATTCATCCTCGTACACGTCCGTATAGTAGAAGCTTACCTTGGGCATGGTCTCTACGTGCGCGACGTTCGCGGCAATATCCTTTATGGGCTGCTTGCCGTTCGCAAGATGCAGGGCGCCCGTCTTGTCGTAATCCGTGAGGAAGAGGCAGCCGCCGCTGCCCGTCATGCGGGTGAACACGGCGCGTTCAGCCATCTTCAAGGTCTGTCCGCCGCGCTCGGCGTAGTAGAAGCCGAGGTCGCCGCCTATGCAGTAGAATATCCTGCCGCCCTTGTCCATGGAATAGCTGTAAACGTTGGAGCAGACCTTTTCGGCGGTCTTGGGATCGTCGGAGTCCATGGCGTAGAGCTCGTTCCCCATGAGGCAGGAGAGCGTTTTCCTGTCCCCGCTGAGGGCGAACTGGTAAGCGCCCCTTGCGAGCGCGGTCACGTTCTTGTGGCCGTTGACGTAATAGAGATCGTAGATGGTCCTCGCTTCGGTATCGGAGGAAGAATTCTTGAAGGAGTAGAACACCGCGTTGAAGAGAGTCGAGGCGTCCTTTACCTGGGCCGTGAGCCCGCTGCCGCCCTGGCTGGAGCCGCACTCCGCCACGGTGGAAAACACGGAGGCGCCTTCGACGAGCGTCTTCGCGCGGGAGCCCTTGACGCTGTAATAGGTTACGCCGTTCATATCGAAAGTGACCTCGGTGAGATCCCTGTTGAACTCCAGCAGGCTCGAAACGCCGGTTCCGAGCTTTCTCGCCCTTTCGGGAGTGGCGTAGAAGAGGGCGACATCGTCGGGGGTGACGTAGTAGAAGAACTTCGCGCCGTCGCCCACGGCCATTATCAGCGCGTCGTTCGCTATCTTGCGGCTCTCTCCGTTCTCATGCGCGTAGGCGTAAAGGCCGCCGTCGGCGTTCTTAACGGTGTAGCCGACGGTCTTCCCGTCGGGCGAGACGACTATGGAAGCGATGCTCATAGCGGAATCGGGCTTTATGTCCTCAACCTTTCCGGTGCGGTGATCGTAGATATGCACCTCGGTCGCAGTGGTGAACACGATCACGTTTCCGTCGAGCGAAATGAGCGCGTTCTGAACGCCCGCCGGATGGACGAGTATGACGCCGTCCTTATCTATGCGGTAGAGGCCCGTGCCCGCCCTTGCGGCGCCGACCGCGCCGTCGCAGGAGATGAACTCGTCCACGCGGCCCGCGATCTTGTTTTCGAGGAGCGCGGAATCGACGAAGAAGCGCGTCGAACCCTCCCTGTCGGCGTAGAAGTAGGTGATGCTGTGCTCGTAGGGCTTATAGCTGAGCTTCTTCGCGTTCACGTCGAGCAACAGCCCGACGGCGAGCGCGGCTGCCGCGGCTGCCAGCGCTGCTATCAGTATCCATTTAAGGGGCTTTTTCATGGGCGTACGTCCTTTTCGCATAGATATCTAATTTTATTATTATACACCATAAGGCGGCGGGTTTCAATCCGCCAAAAGCAAAAGAAAGATCCGGGGAGATCGTCCTCCCCGGATCTTATTTAATACGTTCTTTACATGGTGCCGAAGATACGGTCGCCCGCGTCGCCGAGGCCGGGCACGATATAGCCGTGATCGTTGAGGTGATCGTCTATCGCGGCGGTGTAGATCTTGACGTCGGGATGCATCTCCTGCACGGCCCTGATCCCTTCGGGAACGGAGACGAGGCACATGAGCCTTACGGACTTGCAGCCGGCCTCCTTGACCTTCCTTATGCCCTCGCAGGCGGAGCCGCCGGTCGCGAGCATCGGGTCGACGACGATGACGTCGCGGTCCTCAACGTCGGCGGGGAGCTTGCAGTAATAGGTGACGGGCTTGAGCGTCTCGGGATCGCGGAAGAGACCGATATGCCCCATCTTGGCGGTGGGGATGAGGCTCATTATGCCGTCGGTCATGCCGAGGCCCGCGCGGAGGATGGGCACTACGCCGACCTTGCAGTTGATGAGCATATGCGCCTTCGTGGGAGCGACGGGCGTTTCGATATCGACCTCGTCAAGGGGCAGATCGCGGGTGACCTCATACGCCATCAGCGTCGAAAGCTCGGCAAGGAGCGTGCGGAAATCCTTGGTGCCGGTGTTCTTGTCTCTTAAAAGCGCAAGCTTGTGCTGTACGAGGGGATGGTCGATTACGGTTACGTTCTTGAATTCGCTCATATGCTGTTCCTCCGAAATAATGTGTTTATTATGACCGGAGGCAAACTCCCGGGGGAGCTTGCCTCCATATTATCATTCGTTTTCGTAGCGGGAGATCTTGGCGATCCTGCCCTCGTGCCTGCCGCCGTCGAAGGCGGTGGAAAGCCACGCGGCGGTGATGGCCTTCGCGGTCTCGGGCCCGATGATCCTGCCGCCCATGGCGAGGATATTGGAATCGTTATGACGCCTTGTGAGCTCGGCGGAGAGCACGTCCCCGCAGAGGGCGCACCTTATGCCCCTGACCTTGTTGCAGCAGATGGAGACGCCTATGCCCGTTCCGCAGATGGCGACGCCGCGCTCGAATTCGCCCCTCGCCACGGCCTCCGCCATGGGGAAGGCGTAATCGGGATAGTCGACGGAGCGCTCGTCATAGCAGCCGAAATCCGTGACCTCGTGCCCCATTCCCTCGATAAAGGGGATGAGACGCATCTTGAGTTCATAGCCGCCGTGATCGGAACAAATCGCGATATTCATAGTATCCTCCCTGCTTTTTTCGATCATCTGTCAAGCACCGTGAAGCCCGAAGCCCGAAGGAGCCTGTTCATATAGGCGAGGCCCTGATCCCTTTCCGGCACGCCCTCGGCAAATATCGTATCGACCTTGCCGGACCAGCGCCTGAGCGCCGAAAAGAGCTCCGAGCAGAGCGTTTGGGGCATTTCCCTATCCCCTATTATATCACAGTTCATGCCGTGATAACAAGAGCGAGTTTGCTCGGTGCCCAAAATAATGCAGCGCTTGCCCATCGCCTCGGCTATCTCGTACTCGCGGCAGATGATGGAGGCGATCCTCCTTGCGGAACCGACGGCGACGACCACCTCCGCGTCGGGCGCGTAGTGGCGGTGCTTCATGCCGGGTGAGGCGGCGACCTCGCCTTCCTTCAGAGGACGGAGCACCGCGGGCGATACCTCGACTGTGCCTATCACCTGCTCCAGCATTTCGCGCGTGATGCCGCCCGGCCTCAATATCGTGGGCCTGCCGACGAGCGTCAGCACGGTGGATTCCACGCCCACCCTGCAGGGGCCTCCGTCGAGGACGACGTCGATTTCGCCGTCCATATCGGCGAGCACGTGCTCCGCAGTTGTGGGGCTTGGCCTGCCCGATTTGTTCGCGCTTGGCGCAGCTATGGGGACGCCCGCCGCCCTTATGAGCGCGAGAGCCGTCTTATGCTCCGGCATCCTCACGGCGACGGTATCGAGCCCCGCCGTGACCTCCTCGGGGACTATATCGCTCTTGACGAATATCAGCGTGAGGGGGCCGGGCCAGAAGGCGTCCATGAGGCGTTTCGCCTCGTCGGGAACGTGCCTCCAAAGATCCTTCACGTCCGACTTTTTGGCGACGTGAAGTATGAGGGGATTGTCCGCAGGCCTTCCCTTCGCTTCGAATATCCTTTCAACGGCCTCGCCGTCCAGCCCGTTCGCGCCGAGCCCGTAGACCGTCTCGGTCGGGAACGCGACGAGCCCGCCGCGGCGGATCACCCGCCCGGCGTACTGCGTGCCGTTTTCCTTTTGAGTTGTCGCGTTGAATATTTCCGTCTTCATATCATTCGGTTTCCGCCTGCAGGAGCTTCATCCTCTCGTCGAGGATCAGCGCGTCTATCATCTCGTCCATATCGCCGTCGATGAACGCCTCGAGCTTATAGAGCGTGAGGCCTATGCGGTGATCCGTCACCCTGCTCTGCGGGAAATTGTAAGTCCTTATCTTGGCCGATCTGTCGCCCGAGCCGACCATTGCCCTTCTGGCGTCGGCCTCCGCGTCGTGCGCCTGAGATGAATACAGATCGTAGAGGCGGCTCTTCAGAACGCGCATGGCCTTCTCCCTGTTCTGGATCTGGCTGCGCTCGTCCTGGCTCTGGACGACTATCCCCGTGGGGATATGGGTTATCCTTATCGCGGAGGAGGTCTTGTTTACGTGCTGTCCTCCCGCGCCGCTGGAGCGGTAGGTGTCCACCCTTATGTCGTTCGGGTTTATCTCCACGTCCACGTCCTCGGCCTCGGGCAGTACGGCTACCGTCGCCGCGCTGGTATGGATGCGCCCCTGCGACTCCGTCTCGGGCACGCGCTGCACCCTGTGAACGCCGCTTTCGAATTTCATCCGAGAATATGCCGCTTTGCCGCTTATCTGGAACACGGCCTCCTTTACGCCGCCTATCTCGGTATCGTTCATGTCGATTACCTCAAGCTTGAAATTATGCCTCTCGGCGTAGCGCGAGTACATGCGGAACAGCGTTGCTCCGAAGAGCGCCGCCTCGTCCCCGCCTATGCCGGCCCTGATCTCGACTATGACGCTGCGCTCGTCGTTCGGGTCCTTCGGCAGGAGCATTATGCGAAGCTCCTCCTCGAGCCTTTCCGCCTTCTCCCCGGAGGAACGAAGCTCCTCCCTGGCAAGCTCGCGCATTTCGGGATCGTCCGATTCCTCGATGAGCGCCTTAGCCTCGTCCGCGGAGTCGAGCGCCGCGCGGTATTCGTCGTAGACGGCGGCTATCTCCCCGAGGGAGGCGTGCTCCTTCGCGAGCTCCCTGAAAAGGCCCTGATCCGCGATCACCGCGGGATCGGAGAGCCTTTCGCCGAGTTCGATATGGCGCCTCTTAATTTTTTCAAGCTTTTCGAGCATTTTCCGTCTTGGGCATTGCCGTCTTTGTGCCTGTGTTCGCTGTCGCCGCGGTTTTCTTGAACGAAAACAACGAGCTTACTCGTCGGAGGGCTGTTCCTCCTTCCCCTCCAGCACTATGGAATTCGTCTCCTCATCTATATGCGCGTTGATAAAGTAACGCCTTAAAATCATTCTTTCCAGATTGCTCTTGACCTTTTCGACCGGCTCGCCGCATTTTGAGGCGAGTTTGTCAATGGAGCCGGTCGGATCCTCCGAAAGATACCCGGAGTATTCTTTGAATTTGGAAACGGTCATTTTCGTGCGGATCCCCATATAGATCATGAGCGCACCGAGAACGCCGCCGGCGATCAGCAGCTTGGTATCCATCTCTCCCGCGATGTTGAAAGGGATGGTTATCAGCAGCAGCGCGCCGATCACAAAACAAATGACCGCCGCAGTATTTTTTGCGGACACCGCATCCTTCATTTTATACCTCCTGTATTCATCCTTCAAAACTCAACGACAACGATCCTTTCGATCCCGTTGAGATCCTTTATTGTCCTTGTGGTTCTGCCGGGAAACAGCCCGCGTACCTTCTCCGCCTCGCCGTAACCGACCTCCAGGAGCAGCGCGCCGCCGCGGTTTATATGGGGGGCCGCCTCCTTGGCTATGCGGCGGTAGAAGTCGAGCCCGTCCCCGCCGCCGGAAAGCGCCGTAGCAGGCTCGAAGGTCACTTCCCTTTGAAGCTTTGCCATGTCGGCTTCCGAAATATAGGGGGGATTGGCGGTGACAAGATCGTATTTCCCGGCTCCGCCGAAAAGATCGGCCGTGCGGAAGACCGCCCGGACTCCGTTCCTTTCCGCGTTCCTCTCAGCGAGCCGGACGCATTCCTCCGATATGTCGGAGGCCTCGGTCTCTATGCCCGAAAGCTTGGCCAAAGCGACCGCTATGCAGCCCGTGCCGGTGCAGATATCGAGCAGGGTTTTATACCCGCGCTCCGCGATCAGCCTAAGCGCCTCCTCGCAGAGGGTCTCCGTATCCTGCCTGGGTATGAGCGCGCAGCTTTCCGTATAGAACGGCAGGCCCATGAACCACCATTCGCCCAGTATGTACTGGAGGGGTTCGCCTGATATCCTTCTTTCCGCCATGCGGCGAAGCTCCTCCTCCAATTCGGAAGGGAACGTCCTTTCCATATCGAAGAAGCCGAGCCTGTCCTTCCCAAGAAGCTTTGCCGCCATGAGCCTTGCCTCGAGCGCGGGTTCGCCGACCGCCTCGCCGAGTTTTTTCGCCGTCCGGCAGACGGCTTCGCGCAGCGTCATTCCTTTTCTTCTTCCGCGGGAGTCTCTTCCGTTTCCTCCGCAGCTCCGTTATCGGCGGCGGCCTCCGCCTCCGTCTTTGCCTCGGCTTCCGCCTCAGCCTTGGCCTTGGCTTCCGCCTCGGCCTTCAGCTTCGCCTCCTCGAGGGGGTTCTTCTCGCCCATGGCGAGGTAGAAGGCGTATATCGCGACCTCGAGCATATCGAGCTCGGGCTCCCTCGTGGTGATGAGCTGGAGCGCCATGCCCGGGGCCCTTATTATCTTGGTGAGCCAGTTATCCGTCTTGGCGGCGGCTCTTAGAACCTCGTAGCTGACTCCGGCGATGATCGGCAGGAACAGTATCCTTACGCCGAACCTTATGAGGAACGCCGCGGCCTTGCCGAGGTTTTCTCCCGGGAAGCCGAGGGAGTGCATGGCTATATCGACGAGCGTGAGCACTATTATCGAGATGGCCATCACGAGGAAGAGGTAATTCGTTCCGCACCTGGGGTGGAGCCTCTTGTATTTCTTTGCGTTCTCGGGGGTGAGCTCGTCGACGCCCGCCTCGTAGCAGGCGATGGTCTTATGCTCCGCGCCGTGATACATGAACAGGCGGCGGATATCCTTAATGCCCGATACTGCGAAGAGGTAGCCGACGTAGATGAGGAGCCTTAGCCCGCCCTCAAGCAACGAGCGCCAGATATAGTACCTGTCGGCCGCGCCGGTCGCCTTGCCGAATATCAGCGCGGCTATGAACTGGGGCAGGAACATGAAGAGCCCGACGGCAAGCGCCACGCCCAGCACGACGCCCAAGCCCAGCACGGCGTCCATTATATCTATATGGAGCTTTTCGGCGAGCCATTTTTCGAACCTGGAAGGCTCCTCGTCGAAGCTCTCGCCCAGAAGCTCGGTCGATTTGGCGGTCGTATCCATGCCCGTTTTGAGGGATTCCACGAACGCCACCACGCCGCGCACCACGGGCAGCCCCCAGAAGGTGCCCTTCTGCGCCTTCGAGCGGTATTTCGTGTAATGCTTGACGATGCTCCCGTCGGCCTTTCTCACCGCCATGGCGATGCCGACTTCCGATTTCATCATCACGCCCTCCATAACGGCCTGCCCGCCTACCGAGCAGCGCCTTACTGGCGCGTTCTCCTGCTTGTCTTTCTTTTTCATCAAAAGGTTTTTCCCTTCCTGTATTACACTTTTTCGATGCCGCCCCCGCCTTCGTCCGCGGGAAAGCGCTTCCTGAGTATCAGCCTGTCTCCGACGACGAGTATCAGCACGGCGGGCGCTATCACGCAGACCGCGGCTAAAAGATCGAGCTTGATATCCTTCTCCCAATAGCCGGGGAAGAAGTATCCCCTTAGCACGTTGGCGAGTATCAGGAAAACCAGGAACGCCACGTCCATGGCCCTCTCCGTCTGAACGGGGCTGCCGAACAGCTTTATGACGGGCTTCTTCCTTGCACAGTACGCGGCGGCGAACCCGACGAGCCCGACGACCGCGCCGAACAGCGCAATGTATAACCAGAACACGGCCGTTCCCTCCCGCTTCAGAGCAGCTTCTTCGTCTGGATGTAGACGTCGCCGCTGCCGAGCGTCACGACCACGTCGCCCGCCTCGGCGTTCTCCTTCAGCCAGTCGGAGATCTCCTCGAAGGTGGCAAGATAGAGCGCGTTGCCCGTCGCCTCGTTAATGGCCCTGACCATATCCCTTGCGTGGACGGTTCCGTCGTCCTTCTCCCTGCCGGGGTAGATATCGGGCACGAGCACCTTGCTGACGCCCGCGAAGCAGTCGCCCTGATGCCCGCAGAAGAGCGTCTTCGCCCTCGTGTAGCTGTTGCACTGGAACACGCAGAACACCCTCTTGTGCGGGGTGCGGAGCGCCGAATCGACGGCGGCCCTTATCTCTGCGGGATGATGCGCGTAATCGTGGAATACCCTCACGCCGTCGCGCTCGCCGTAGTATTCGAACCTGCGGCGGGTATTCTCGAAAGCCGCGAGCGCGGAAGCCGCGGTATCGAACTCCGTCCCGTGGGACAGCGCGACCGCCATCGCCGCGACGGAATTGAGCATATTGTGCCTGCCGGGAACGTGAAGCACGACGCGGCCGAGGTTTTCGCCCCTGAAATACAGATCGTAGGAGGGGCAGCCGTACTCGTCGTAAACGGCGTTTTCGGGGTAGTAATCCGGCGCGTATTCCTTATCGAGGCCGTAGGTCAGCTCGTCGACCCTTCCGCGGTATTCCGAAAGAAGGCCCCTTACCCTGGCGTCGTCGGCGCAGCCGATGAACATTCCGCCCTTGGGGATCAGCGCGACGAACTTGCGGAAGGCGTCGGTTATGTGATCGATATCCTTGAAATAATCGAGGTGATCGTCGTCTATGTTGTTGATCAGCGCGACGGTGGGACGAAGCGTCAGGAAGCTCTCGACGTATTCGCAGGCCTCGGTGATGAGAAGATCGGAATGCCCGAGCCTCGTGCCGCCCTTCAAGAATTCGACGAAGCCGCCAACGTGGACCGTCGCGTCGAGGCCGCCCTTTTCGGCGATCAGCGCCAGCATGGAGGTGATTGTCGTCTTGCCGTGACAGCCGGCGATCCCCACGACGCTTCCGAATTTCTCGCTGATCTTTCCCAGCGCCACGGAGCGCTCCATCTCGGGGATGCCAAGCTCCCTCGCCCTCGCCCTTTCGGGGTTTTCGGGCTTGATGGCCGCGGAATAGATGACGAGGTCGCTCCCCTCGACGTTCTCCGCCTTCTGGCCTATCGAAACGGGTATGCCGAGCTCGCCCAGCCTCCTCGTGAAGGGGGATTCGGCGGAGTCGCTGCCGCCGACCTCGTAGCCCCTCGCCCTGAGTATCTGGGCAAGACCGTTCATAGAGCAGCCGCCTATGCCGATAAGATGTATCTTTTTGATGCCGTTATCCATTATTGCCTCCGATAAAGTCAAATACTTCTCAACTTTTTATTATATTCCATTTCAGGCGGAAAGGCAAGCAAAATCGTTTCCGGCGGGCAAGCAAAAAGCCCGCGGGGGTTATTCTCCCGCGGGCCGGATCCGGGCCTTCCGCCCTGTTTTCATTTTACGAATGACTCGTATTCGCCCGTGTCGAGCTTATACTCGATCAGTCCTTCTGCGTTCAGGCCGTATCTTACCGTCCTCGCCAAGCCGTAGAACGAGAATGCGTTGGTGGCGGGAGAGTACTCCATGCAGGAGATCCCGCAGACCTCCCACGTGAGGAGCCCGTTTTCATCCACTCCGAGCCTGCCGCCGAAGCCGCCCTTGACCTCGCAGAAATCCTCCGTGCTGCCATCCTCCGGCTCGATCCTCAAAAGCATTGCGGTGTAATGCTCCTGCATCATCCGGGTGAGCTCGGGGATATCGTTCACGCCCGTTTCGCTCATCTTTTTCGCGCAGTACAGCATTATCGGCATGAGCTGATCCCTCATGCCCGGGGAGCCGTACTCGCTTTCGGTATCGTACGGGACCGCGTATCCTGAGAGATATATCCTGCCGCCGTACTCGATCATGTCGGCGATATGGTATTCCTCGTCCTTAGCTGAGAAGCTGTACTCCTCTGTGACGCAGCCGTCCGCGCCGACCTTGGCGAAGGAGGCGAACTCGCCCCTCATTCGGTCAAAGAGCTGTATGAGATACCCGTCCTTATAGTGCGCGGCGTTCAAGATCCCCTTTGTGAAGCCTTTCGTGACCTTTCTTAAGACGGTGTTTCCGTCCATATCCAGCCTTGTGAAGCGGAAGCTCCCGTCCTTCCTTCCGAATACCGCGAAGCCCCCGTCCGCCTCATAGAGCGCGGCGCAGAAGGTCTCGTCGGTCTCGCCCAGGGGCTTTTTCCACAGCACGTTCCCGTTTCCGTCTATCCTTGTGAGGGTGGTATGCGTCACGTAACTCGGCCCGCTGTAGCCGACGGCGACAACGGCTATGCCGTCCTCGCATTCGATGAGCTTTTCAGCATAGATCCCGTCGAACGTCACCTGCCAGAGGAGCTCCGTCCCGTCGTATTTTTCCGCGTAGGAGCCGACCTCCTCGTTCCAGCCGTCGCCCTCGTCGTGATGGACGTACTTGATCCTGATGCCGTATCTTATCCCCTCGGCGTTCTTTCTTGCGCTTATCGCCGCGATAATGTCCCTCATCATCTCCTTGGGGAGCTCCTCGCCCTTTTCGATTATCTCATAGCCGGGGATCTCGTTCTCCCTCATGCTGTGAGAGATGACCTCCGCCGTCTTTGAATAGGAGAAGGTCTCCTCCCTGACGTCGCGGTAGACGGCCTTTATCTCGGCGCGGGTCAGCCCCTCCTTATCGAGGCCGTTCTCGCTGAAGAAATCCGCCGCCTCGGCGTATGCTTTCGATTCTTTCACCGCCATGAAGCCTCCCGTTCCCAAAAGCAGGGCGAGCGCGGCCGCCGCTGCGATCCCCGCTATGCGGCGGAAGCCCGGGCGGGACCCGGCCTTTTTCACGGTCTCAAGGCCCGTTTTTTCGTCGAAGAGCGCCTTGACGTTTTCCTTTCGGCCGCCGCTCCTGTCCTTTACGTTTTTCAGTATCGTTTCAAGCTGCTCTTCTTCGAGCTCGTTCAGAATATCCTTATCCATTTTCCCTTTCTCCCATCTTTTTGCGCAGTTTTTTGATCGCCCTGTGGACGCCCGTATCGACGGCCGCCGCCGTCATCCCCATGTCGCGAGCGGTCTCGGCGGAGGACTGCCCGAGGAAGAACCTCCTCGTGATGAGCTCTCTGTCCCTCCTGCCGAGGGCGCCTATCGCGCGTATCAGCTCAGCCCTCTCCTCGCGTGAACCGACCGTCTCCTCTATCGTTCTTTCATCCGGCAAATCCTCCCTTTCCTCAAGGGGGACGTTCCGGGGCTCGCGGCAGCGCCGCCTCAAACGGTCGTTCGCGTTGTTGACGGCTATCCTCGCCGTCCAGGTTTTGAGGCTTCCCTTTTTCGGATCGAACGCGGCCCTGTTCCGCCATATATCGGCGAAGACGTCGGCGGCGCATTCCTCAACGTCGCCCTCCGAGAAGAGGGGCGGCCTGAGCTTCGCCCCAACGATCGACAGAACGAGGCCCGTATAGCGTTCGATGACGAGGCTCATCCCCCTGTCGGGGTCCTCGTTCAGAAGCGCGGCAAGCTTTTCGTCGGTCATTTTCTCGTTCGGCCCTGCTTTAAGGGGCCTTCCTCCGGGGCGTCAGTTTAGGATCGATCCGCTCTTTACTACGCAAAATCGCGGGAAATCTTACGCTCATTATACCAAAAAGCCGCTTATTTCGGAACGCGGTAAAAATATATTATTTTCAAGGGAACCTTTTGCCCCTCTCGCGCGTTATATAAGCGACGGAGGAAATAACACCTCTTCCTCCCGCCGCCGTCGGGCCCGGTCAGCCCGCCGCGGAACACTTGGTTTTCTTCCTTTCTGAAAAAGAGAAAACGGCCGATCCCGAGGATCGGCCGTTTTTCCGTTCTTCTCTTATGCGTGCTTTTCGGATCTATATCAGCCCTCGTAAACGCATTCGTATACCTTGGTCTTGGCGCCTATATGCTTCTTACGTCTCTCCGTTCATTACGGGGGAGCCCTCCGCCTCGGCCTTTTCGGCCCTTTCGGCGTTGCGGCGGCTCACCCAGTCGGTGAATATCCTTCTTATGACTGCGGCGGTCGGCACGGCGATAAGGAGGCCTCCTATGCCGAAGAGCCCGCCCGCGATTATTACGGAGGCGATGACGAGAATGCCGGGTATGCCGACGGCGTCGCCCACGATGCGGGGATAGACGAGGTTGTCGTCAAGCAGCTGTATGCCGACTATCATTACGAGAAACCACAGCGCCAGCAGGGGCGAATCCTGCCTTGACATGAATATTATGAGCGCGGACGGGATCGTGCTCGCCCAGGGGCCGACGATGGGCACGAGCGCGCCGACGGCTATGAACACGGATATCAGCTCCGGATAGGGCATGCCGAATATCCGCATCCCGACGTAGCAGAGCACGCCGATTATGAGGCAGCTCGTGAGCTGGCCGGTGATGTATTTTCTGAAGGTCCTGTTGGCGAATCCGCAGTAGCCGAGGAAGGAGCCTATGCTCTTTTCGGGAACGGAGGCCATGGCCGTACGCTTTGCGAACTCGAGGAGCTTTTCCTTCTTGATGAGCGCGTGAATGCTGATCACGAGCGTTACGACTATGCTGTACACCACGCCGATCACGCTTACCGTCAGCTTGGGTATCCTCTGCAGGAAGCTGACCGCAAAGGCGTTGGCCTTCTGCATGAGATCGGCGAAGCCCTTGTCGAGGACGTTATAGACCTCGGGAATCAGCTGATCCTTCATCTTATCGACGTTTGCTGATACGGCGGCTATGTAATCGCCCAGATTGTCGACGAGGGCGTAGACGCTCTCCACGACCTTCGGGATTATAAGCGATATCACGAGGCAGACGAGGCCGAGCACTATCACGTAGGAGACGATTATCGCTATCGCGCGGGTCAGGCCCGGACGCTTCGCCCTGAGCTTTTTAAGGAGCTTGGTTTCTATAAAGCTCATGGGCAGATTCACGACGAACGCGAAGCAGAGGCCGTAGACGATGGGAGCGACCACCCGGAGGAACGTCGAGACCGCCCCTCTTACCGCGGGAAAATGCTCCAGTATTTCGTAAAAGGCTATTGCCGCGAAGAGTATTATCGCCGCGACGATGGCTATCCTTCTTTTTTCTCCGTTCAGCAGCCGCTTCATGCGCTTTCTCCCCCGCCTTCCTTACAGGCGTTTAGTCTTTCCGTTTCCCGTTCCTTTTATTTGCCGCGCTTTTCGGCCCAGAGCTCCACGGTTATGTAGGCGCTTATCGCGTCTATCGCGCGCTGGTTCCTGCCGCCGTGCATGACGGCGAAATCCGCTCTTCTTATGTACTTCGAGATGACCTCGTCGTACCAGGGCTTGACCGTCGCCACGTACTGCTTGGCCACGCCTTTTATCTCCCTGCCCCTCTCCTGAGTGTCCCTCAGCATCCGGCGCAGCAGGCACATATCGGGATCGACGTGCATATAGACCTTGAGGCTCATCCTGTCCATGAGCTCCTGATCGTAGAAGACGTGTATGCCCTCGAGTATGACGACGTCGGGCGGCTGTATCAGCTCCGTGCTGTCCGCCCTGACGTGGTTGGCGTAATCGTAGCCCTTCTTCGTTATGGGCTTGCCCTCTGCAAGGAGGTTCATATCGGCTATGAGCTCCTTGTAATCGAATATCTCCGGGTCGTCGTAATCGGTGGTGACCCTCTCCTCGAAGGGCTTATAGCTCTGATCCTTGTAATAGCAGTCCTGCCCTATAATGACGGTCTCGCAGTCGAGGGAGTTCTTTATCTCCTTCGCGAGGGTGGATTTGCCGCTGCCCGAAGCGCCGCAGATGCCTATGATTATCATGGTTTGCCTCCCATTACCGAATTACTGTTTCGATGCTCCCGTTTTCGAAGCGGAGCTCCTTGTCGCAGACGGAGAGCGCCGCCTGCCTGTGCGTGATTATGACGACGGTCTCCACGCCGCTTTGGCGAAGGTTCCCGAGCAGCCTCGCCTCGGTCTCGCCGTCGAGCGCCGAGGTGGCCTCGTCCAGGAGCAGCACGGGCGCGCCGAGTATGACCGCCCTCGCCACGGCAAGCCTCTGCGCCTGGCCTTCGGAAAGGCCTGCGCCGTGCTCGCCTATGACCGTGTCGAGCCCTTGGGGAAGGGCGTTTATGAAGCCGTCCGCGCAGGCGATCTCTGCCGCGCGCATTATCTCCCCGTCGGTCGCTTTGGCGTTGAAGAAGGCTATGTTCTCCCTCACCGTGCCGGAGAGGAGCAGATTCCCCTGGGGAACGTATGCGAAGAGGCCGCGCGTAGCCGCCGAGGCCTTCTCGCGCCCCCGCTCGGATACTATGGTGATGCCTCCTCCGTTCGGACGGTAAACGCCGAGGAGGAGCTTCATCAAGGTGGACTTACCGATGCCCGAAACGCCCGTTACGGCGACGAATTCGCCCCTTCGTATCTCGGCCGAGGCGCCTTCGAACACGTCGACGCCCTTATCCCCCCTTCGGTAGGAGAAGGAGAGGTCTTCAATAGTCGCGGAGACGAATTCCTTCGGCCCGTCTTCGGGCAGCCCCTTCGTTTCGGGATCGAGCTTTTCTATCTCCATGAGCCTCTCGCACGAGGCGGTCATTGCGAAGAACTGCGGAACGAGCCCCGCGAGCGCCGCGAACGGCGACTGCACCTGCGATACGAGCTGCAGCACCGCGGCGAGCGTGCCGTAGCTTATGACCTTATCCGGCCCGAAAACGCCCGCTATGCTGAGCGTTCCCCAGCAGAGCGCGGCGATGACGCCCAGCGTGAATACGAAGTTCATCCCCTCGCCCGAGAGCAGGCCGACGACCTTCCGCTTCACGGCGGCCTTGAAATTGGTCTCCTGGAACTCGTCCGCCCTGCCTATCATGCGCTCCCTTACGCCGAAAACGCGGACGACGAGCTGGTTTTCAATCGTCTCCTGCATGAAGGCGCGGGTATCGCCCTCGGTCTCCTGCACGCGGCGGTGCAGCCTTTTGATCAGCGGGCGGAATATCAGGCTGAACGCCGCTATTACGACGGCCGCCGCGAGCGCTATCACCGCGAACATCCAGTCGAAATAGGCGAGCACGCCGAACGCGAAGCCGAGCCTTGCGGCAAGCTCGCACAACCTCGGCAGCATGGAGGCCGCCGCGGACGCGACGACGCCCGTATCGTTCGTCAGCCGGTTCAGAAGGTCCCCGCTGTGATAGGCCGAGACCTTTTCGTAATCCCTGTCGAGTATCCTGCAAAGGAGCGACCTTCGAAGGCTCATCTCCATGCGGTACTCCATACGCGCCTGAAGCAGCCTTACGGCGAACCTCAGCGCCAGCCCGAGGAGCGTGACGCCCGCCATTATACCGAGCTTTACGAACATCCGCTTCGTATCGCCCGAGACCGCAGCGTCTATCGCGTTCGCCATGAAGAGCGACATCGATACGGAAAGTACGGAAACGGCGGCCATGAGCAGGGAGATCAGCGCCAAAAGCGGCAGATGCTTTTTCAGCCTTGCCGCAAGAAAGCGGAGCGCGCCCTTCGAATCACGACCTTTTTCGTTCATCCTTTAAGCTTTTTCCTTATGCGAAGTACTGTTCTCTGAAATCTGAGGGAGCCCCTTCGGAAGCCGCTCGTTGCGACCATCCAGCAGGAATACAGCCTGTACCAAGGCTCCTTTACGGAGCGTTTCCTGCCGCGGCTCTCGTAGTCCGAAACGACGCCGATTATATCCCCGTATCCCACGGGCTCGTCCGTTTCGGTACGGTTATCGCCGCAGAAGAAGTATCTTCCGTTTTCGATCCTTACAAGACGGTGGAGGATATAGGCCTTATCCTCCCCGGTTTTTGATATGAAAAGAGCCACCGTGCCCCTTTTAAGGCGGGCAGGGGGCTTTACGAGGGTGACGCTGTCGCCCTCGCTTCGAAGCATCGGGAGCATGCTTTTGCCCTTGGGGGAGAACGTGACCTTCCCTCCCTCTTCGAGCTTTGCCCTTATCAGCTCCTCCATTTCGGCAAGAGCGGCGTTTTTGACGGCCCCGCCCATTCCGGTCAGGCGAGGAGGCCCTCGTCTTCGAGCTTGGCGACGAACTTCCTTATGCCCGCCCTCGCGGTATCCTCGTCGACGTCGTACTCCTTGAGCATGGCGGCAAGCAGCTCGTCCTCCTCGGCCCCGTTTTCGAGGAGCCTCCAGAGGAAGGCGGCGGTATCGTTAAGGGTTATCATTCCGTTGAAATCCAGAGCCGCTTCCCCCGCGGGGACGACTATCACCGCGTCCGCGACCTGTTTTAATACGAACCCTTCCCTGATCTTCATTTTGAGATGTTTTCCTTTCTGCGCTTCGCTTTTCCGGAGAGGAGAAGACGCCCCCTCCCGGGCTCGGCATATAATGAAAACTTTTATTCCTTTATCATAACGCCCGAAGAAACGCGGGCAGAGGAAATATCCGGCGTGCAGAGCAGCCTGTAAACGGGGATCGTCTCCGCGAGGGCGCATACGGTATCGAGCAGCTCCCTGACGCGCTCCTCGGAGAACCTCCTCGCCGACGCGCCGAGGATCAGCTTGGCTGCCTCCTCCGGCGAAACGCGGGCTATGGAGTTATCATTCGCCCTTTCGATGAAGGCTATTCCGGCAAGCTCCGCGCTCTCGTTCCGGCTGAGGTCGTACTTGCCGCTCCACGGCGTGCCGTAGGCAAGAGCCTTCCCGCCGACGATCCTTATCGCGGGCTTGTCGTCGTTGAGAATGTAAGCCCCTTCCAGGAGCTTCAGCCAGTTTTCCGCATGGGTGGATTTGCCTACGCCGCTCCCCGCGCAGAAAAGATAGGCTTTTCCGTCTATCGCGACGGCGGAGGCGTGGAGCACGCAGCCGTTCCTTTTTACGGTCTCCACCGAGAATTTGAGGCCGGAGAGCATGTATCTGAGGCTTTCCTCCGCGTAACCGGTCTGCCTTGCGGCGCTTTCGATCTTATCCGCGCCCGCCTCTATGACGAACTCGGGCTCCCCCGAAAAAACGCGGTATTTTTCGGCGCGTTCCTCAAAGTATTTTCCGCAGTCACGCGCTTCGAAAACGATGTCGGCGACCCTGTACAATCGATGCTCCTCCGCTTTATAAGCTAACTAAGATTATACCATTCTTTTTTTATTTGCACAATACTTTGTTTTTTCGCCCCGCTTGAAAAGAAATGAAATTAGATATTTGTATTCGGCCGCATTTTTTGATATAATAGTCGGGTAAGGCCGTTTTCGGAGGTGCTTTTTTGAAAAGCCCGTTCAAATACAGATGGATCGTCCCCGCGCTGATACTGCTGATCGCTCTCGCATCGGCCTTTTCGGCGTGCCGCAAAAAGCCTTCGGACGATATCGTCGACGTCGTGATCGACATCCCCTCGAGGGATATGGCGGGCCCCACGGCGCATACGCCCACGCTCGAACCCGAGACGACGGAAGTCTATTCCGATCCCACGGAAGCGCCCGCGCCTACCGATACTCCGAAAGCCACTGCGACGCCTTCCCCCGCGCCGACTGCCGCGCCCACGCAGACGCCCTCCGCGGACGAGATGATCCGCCGCGGGATACCCTACGCCCTCAACAACGGCGATCCCATAGGCTACGGCTGGAAGGGCGAGCGGGTGGATATCGACGGCGACGGCGCGCCCGAATTCATCAACATCAGGGAGGTCGACGGAGGCCTCACCCTCTGCATAGACGACGAACCCTTCCTTGCGGACGATTTCCGCGTATACCTCGTATCGCTCGACGGCAGGCACGTCGTTTTCCTCGTGGACAAGGGCGCCGCGCGCCAGGACGGGTACAGCATATTCTATCCCGATCCCTACGGCAACCTCTACTGCCGCCTGTTCGGCGTCGTCCGCCACGGCAAGCCCGAGGATTTCGTCAAGTGCGACACCTTCGAGGATTACATAAAGAACGGCCTTGACATAATGCTCCTCAACCCCGTGCTCTATTCCAGCACGGCGGGCGGAAGGCGCACGATACTGCTCGATATGGACGGCGACGGCGTAAAGGACGAGATCGTGATAGACGGCTCCACCCTGTACATAAACGGCTACGAGGACACGCAGATGCTCGCCGCCACCCTGCCCCGCTTCTTCTACGACGAGCAGCGAAACGCCATAGGCATATACGGCTCCGGCGGCGACTATGCGATAAGGCTCTGGCTCCACGCCGACGGCCTCGAGCCGGAGGTCAGCTACGTTAAGCTGCTGTAATATGAGAAATAAAAAAGGCTTCATTGTGAAGCCTTTTTGTTTTGCGTTTTATTCCGCGGGATACTGCGAGATGAGCTCGCCGTCCTTGTCCAGCAGGCGGTAAACGACCTCGAACTCGATATCGCCGACGACCGCGCGCACGGCGGCCTTCATGGAAGCTATGGCGTTCGGGCCGTCGTTTGCCATGGCGGCGTCCCAAGTATCCTTCACGTCCTTGCGGCCGCTCTCGGTAAGCTCCTCGAGGTACTTCTGGAATATCACGAGGGTATCCCCGTTCTCGACCTCGGCGCTGAACTCCATGTACTCGTTGTTCTGCGAGGAGACCATCACCTTGAACGCTTCGGAGTTAACGTACTCCTCGAGCGAGCCGAAGGAGCCGGGATCCTCGGACGAGCCCTCTCCCGTGTAGTTCTTGTCTACGACGTAATCCAGTATCTTCTCGCCGTCCTTCGTGACGTAGCGCAGTATAACGCTGACGTCCTCGCTGCCGACGAAGGTCTTGAGCTGGGTGAACATGGTGACATAGGTCTGACCCATCGCGTCGAGGCTGGCCTTCAGCGCTTCCGCGGACGCGATAGCGTCGGTCAGGTATTTATACTCCATAACGGCCGTCCTGCCCTCGGCGTAGACGTTGATATCCATGGTGCCGGCCATGCTCTCCGCAAGCTGCGCTATCTGCGGCTTTACGAGCTCGACGTACTCGGCGACCTTGGCGGCGACCTCGTCGGGGACCTCGGTGGGAGCTTCGGTGGGAGCTTCCGTCGGGGCCTCGGTGGGGGCCTCCGTGGGAGCCGCGGTGGGCGCTTCCGTCGGAGCCTCGGTGGGCTCGGGCCTTCCCTTTCCGTTACATGCGGCAAGGGTGAAAACAAATACGAAAACGAGTATGAAAACGATCGTCTTTCTCATGACTGAAACCTTCCGTATGATCCTTTCATAAAACCAAGGGTCGGAGAAAACATCCCCGACCCCCCGTTTGCTTTTTTGCGATATCGAAATTACTTGATCTCGATCTCGGCGCCAACGGCCTTGAAGGCCTCGGCGAGCTTCTCGGCCTCTTCCTTGGAAACGCCTTCCTTGAGGGTGGAGGGAGCGCCGTCAACGATGTCCTTAGCCTCCTTGAGGCCAAGACCCAGCTGCTCACGGGCAACCTTGATGACCTTGATCTTCTCGGTGCCGAAGCTCTTGAGAACGACGTCGAACTCGGTCTTCTCTTCGACTTCCTCAGCAGCGGCGGCGGGGCCGGCGACTGCAACGGCGGTAGCGGCGGCGGATACGCCAAACTCAGCCTCGAGAGCCTTTACGAGATCGGCGAGCTCGAGAACGGTCATTTCCTTAATGTCGGCAATAAACTGCTCTTTGTTAAACATGATAAATTTCCTCCTGATAGATGTAGATGATTTTTGTGTTTTTTGGGCTTAGGCCCTGTTCATGCAGCGCTTATTCCGCTGCGGCTTCGGCGGTTTCGCCGCCGTTCTTCTTGGCGATCTGATCGAGAACGATAGCAAGACCGCTGATGGGGGACATCATGCTGCCGAGCATACGGGCGATGAGTACCTCCTTGGGGGGCAGCTCTGCGAGAGCGTCGATCGCGGATGCGTCGGAGATCTTACCGTTTACGATACCACCCTTGATCTCGCACTTCTTGAGCTTCTTGACGGTTTCCTTCAGGATCTTGGCGGGAGACACGGCGTCTTCATAACCGATCGCGAATGCGGACGGACCCTTGAGCATTTCCTTGACGGACTCATGGATGCCGATCTGTTCGCAGGCGCGCTCGACCATGGAATTCTTAACGACGACGTACTCGTTGCCGGCCTTGCGCATAGCGGCGCGGAGCTCGGTGACCTCTGCGACGGTGAGTCCGCGATAATCGAAGAATACGACGGACTGGGCCTTCTGCAGCTTCTCGGCTACCTCGTTGACCAGCTGTTCCTTCTGGGCGATGATTGAAGCGTTTGCCATTTGGATTTCCTCCTTATTGACAGATTAACAATAAAATATCCCCGTGCCGCTTACGACAGGGGAAATGAAGGATTCTATCTCCCGGAGCTGTACTCCGGTTTATATGATCTTCACCTCGGCAGGATATTAAGCTTCGGGCTTGGGCCCTTAGCACCGGCTGTCTACGGCGGATATTCGATTGCCGAAGCGTAGAATACCATAAGGGGCGCATGCTGTCAAGCGTTTTTTTCAGCGTTTTGCAATATATTTTGGCGTTTTGCCGGGCGGCTCCCCGCGCTTTGGGGCCTTCGGTGTTGCGCGCGGCGGATATAACTGGTATAATCCCGGGTATGACGAACGACGAGCTTAAAAAAGCCGCATACGATCTCGGTTTCGCGAGGGCCTACATACTGCCCCCGCCGGATTTTAAGCCCCTCGAAAGCAGGGAGCGCATAGTCTGGAACACGGATGACTTCCCCATGGCGAGGGCTTCGCTGCTGCTCGTTCGCGCGTACACGCCCTTTGCCGAGGACGAGCGCATCCCCGCCTATTACGTTAACAGCAATCTTTCGTATCACGCGAGCGTCGCCCTTGCTAAAAAGCTCGAGGCCGAGGGGCTTTTCTGCCTCCGCTGCGAACTGCCCATAAAGCAGCTTGCCGTTAAGTACGGGATAGGCGTACAGGTGAAGAGCTCGCTCGTGGCGATACCGCCCTTCGGCACGCGCATGGCGTTCCAGTCCATGCTGCTTGGCGAGCCGTTCACCCCCGAGGAGTACCCGAAGGTCTGCGATTCTCTGTGCGCCTCCTGCAAAAAATGCGAGCAGGCCTGCCCCGCGCACGCGATCTCCGAAAAGGGGCTGGACGTTACCAAATGCATGCGGTATTACATGGACGGCGCGGATTATCCCGAATGGGTCTACGGGATCCAGAAGACGCACATGGGCTGCGAGATCTGCCAGGCAGTCTGCCCTCGCAACGCCGCCGTAGGCTTTGCCGAGCCCTCGGAAGAGCTCGTCCGCGCGTTCGACATAAACGCCCTCGCCGAGGGAAACACCAAGCCCGCCCGCCTGCTCGTCGGCAAGAATTTCACCGGCCGCGGCAAGCTGCAGAAGGAGGCGCTTAAATTCCTCGAGCGGGACGGCGCTCCCAAGGAAGGCGAATGATTATATTTGACGGAGACGCCCCTCTTCGATTGACAAGCCCCGTCCGCGGTGATATAATAATCCATGGTCTTTAAGGCGATACGGGATATCGGCAAGATCGCGGCTTCGGTATTTACAGCATACCGCATTTTTGTAAAGCCTGCGCTCTGCCATGTACCGGCGGAGCTTTTTTGATACTATGGGACGGAGAATTGTTATGCTTAAGGCGAGCGCATATAAAAGCAAGGTCATCCCCGATTTCACCCCCCGCATCCCGGAGGGCGCTGCGCTTTCCGTTTCCTCCGATCCCTCTTCCATCGTTGTTTTTCCCGGCTTCTGCGACGTGCACGTGCATTTCAGAGAGCCGGGTTTTTCTTATAAAGAAACGATAAAAACGGGTTCCCTCGCCGCAGCTCGCGGCGGATACACCTGCGTTCTCGCGATGCCGAACCTTTCCCCCGTGCCCGACAGCGCGGAGAACCTCGAAAAGGAGCTCGGTATAATAAGGCGGGACGCCGTTATAAACGTGCTCCCCTACGGCGCGCTGACAGTCGGCGAAAAGGGCGAAGTCCCCGCTGATCTTGACGGGATGGCCCCCCTTGCCGCCGCCTTCTCGGACGACGGAAAGGGCGTCCAGTCGGAAAGCATGATGCGCTCGCTGATGGAAAAATGCGCCTCCCTCGGGAAGGTGCTCGCCGCCCACTGCGAGGACGAGAGCCTGCTTCACGGCGGCTGTATCCACGACGGAGCCTACGCCCTGGCTCACGGCCACAGGGGCATCTGCTCCGAATCCGAATGGAGGCCCATAGAAAGGGATCTGAAGCTCGCCAAGGAGACGGGCGTCAAATACCACGTCTGCCATATCTCCTGCAGGGAGAGCGTGGAGCTTATTAGAAGGGCCAAGGCCGAGGGCGTTTCGGTCACCTGCGAGACCGCGCCGCACTACCTGCTCCTCACCGAAAACGATCTTCGCGAGGAGGGCCGCTTCAAGATGAACCCGCCCATAAGGACGGAGGCCGACCGCGAAGCCCTGATCGAGGGCGTCCTCGACGGCACGATAGACATGATCGCCACCGATCACGCGCCCCATTCGGCGGAGGAAAAATCCCGCGGGCTCGAAAAAAGCCCCTTCGGGATTGTCGGCATAGAGACGGCGTTCCCCCTGCTCTACACCTATCTCGTCAGAAAGGGCGTCATATCCCTCGACAGGCTCATCGAGCTCATGATAAAAACTCCGCGCGAGCGCTTCGGCCTTCCCCTTTCGGAGGACGATTTCACCGTGTGGGATCTTGAAAAGGCGGGAAGTATCGATCCCGCGGATTTCCTCTCCATGGGAAGGGCCACCCCCTTCGCCGGCACGGAGATAACGGGCGAATGCCTTTTGACCGTCTGCGGGGGCCGCATCGCCTACCGCAAAGCGGAGGGAACGAAATGAAACAAGCCTTGCTGACAATAGAAGAAAACGCCCTGATAGCCCCCTCGGTATTCCGCATGAGGCTTTCGGGCGACGCGGGCGAGCTGCGCCCCGGGCAGTTCGTCAATATCAGGATCGACGGCCTCTTCCTCAGGCGGCCGATCTCCGTCTGCGATCATGAAGACGGCGTGCTGACGATCATCTATAAGGTCGTTGGCAAAGGCACGGAGGCCCTCTCCCGCATGGGAAGGGGCGAAAAGCTCGACGTATTGTGCGGCCTCGGCAACGGGTACGATCTTACCGTCCCCTGCTCCCGCCCCATGCTGATAGGCGGAGGCGTCGGCGTGCCGCCCCTCTATTACCTCGCAAAGGCGCTGACAGCCGCCGGCAAGGACGTTTCCGTCGTGCTGGGCTTCAACAGGGCCGAGGAGATATTTTACGAGGACGAATTCAAGGCCCTCGGCGCGAAAGTCGCCGTGACGACCGCGGACGGCTCGTACGGCATAAGAGGCTTCGTAACGGACGCGCTCCCCGAGAACGCCGATTATTTCTACGCCTGCGGCCCCGAACCCATGCTGAAGACGCTTTATAAAAGGACCGCCGTTCCCGGCGAAATGAGCTTTGAGGAGCGCATGGGCTGCGGCTTCGGAGCCTGCATGGGCTGCTCCTGCAAAACGATAACGGGCAGCAAGCGCATCTGCAAGGAGGGGCCGGTCCTCAAAAAGGAGGAACTGCTGTGGTGAACACTTCCGTCGATCTTTGCGGGATAACGCTCGACAATCCCGTGATACCCGCCTCCGGCACGTTCGGCTACGGCTGTGAATTCGCCGAGCTTTACGATATAAACATACTCGGCACGTTCTCCTTCAAGGGGACCACGCGCGAGCCCCGCTTCGGCAACCCCACTCCGAGGATCGCCGAATGCACCGCCGGCATGATAAACGCCGTCGGCCTGCAGAATCCCGGCGTGGAAAAGGTCATAACGGAAGAGCTCCCGAAGCTAAAGAAGGTCTTTCACAAGCCCGTTATGGCGAACGTTTCCGGCTTCTCGGTAGAGGATTACGCCCATACCTGCGCGCTGCTCGACAAGCAGGAGCAGGTCGGCTGGCTGGAGGTAAACGTCAGCTGTCCCAACGTGCACGGCGGCGGCATGAGCTTCGGCACGAGCCCTGAGGCCGCGGCCGAGGTCACGCGGGCGGTCAAGGCCGTAACGAAAAAGCCGGTCATAATCAAGCTTTCGCCCAACGTGACCGATATAGTCTCCATCGCCAAGGCCTGCGAGGAGGCCGGCGCGGACGGCATAAGCCTTATAAACACCCTCCTCGGGATGAGGATAGATCTTAAAACAAAGCGCCCCGTGATAGCCAACACGATGGGCGGCTTCTCCGGCCCGGCGATATTCCCCATAGCGCTTCGCATGGTGTATCAGACCGCCAAGGCCGTGGGCATACCCGTCGTCGGCATGGGCGGAGTGAATAACGCGGAGGACGTCATCGAGATGATGCTCGCCGGAGCTTCCGCCGTGCAGGTAGGGGCGGCGAACCTCGTCGATCCGTTCGCCTGCAAAAGGATCGTCGAAGCCCTGCCCGAGGCTATGGAAAAGTACGGGATATCGGATCTTCGCTCCGTCATAGGGGCGGCGGTCCGCTGAAATACGAAACGAACGAAAGGAGCAAAAATATGCCGAGAGACGTCATAGTCGCCTGCGATTTTTCAAGCGCGGAGGCCGTGTTTTCCTTCCTTGACAAATTCAGCGGCCTTGAAAGGAAGCCCTTCCTGAAGATAGGCATGGAGCTCTACTACGCCGAGGGGCCCCAAATAGTGCGCGAGATCAAGCGCCGCGGGCATAAGATATTCCTCGATCTCAAGCTCCACGACATACCCAACACCGTGAAAAAGGCCATGGCGGTGCTCTCCCGCCTTGACGCGGACATAGTGAACCTGCACGCGGGCGGGACCTCCGCCATGATGGAGGCCGCGCTCGAAGGGCTGACGAGGCCCGACGGCACGAGGCCCCTTTTGATCGCCGTCACGATGCTGACCTCCACCACTCAGGAGAGCATGGAGCGCGATCTGCTCATTGAAAGGCCCATCGACGAGACCGTCATGCACTACGCGCTGACCGCCAAAAACTGCGGGCTCGACGGAGTCGTCTGCTCCCCGCTGGAGGCGGGCAAGGTGCACGAGGTCTGCGGCAAAGAATTCCTTACCGTCACCCCCGGCATCCGCTTTGCCGACGGCGATGTCGGCGACCAGAAGCGCGTCACCACCCCCGAAAGGGCGAGGGAGCTGGGCTCCGATCTGATCGTCGTAGGCCGCCCGATAACCGCGGCCGCCGATCCCGTCGCCGCGTATCTCAGGTGCGTGCGCGAATTCGTCGGCTGAACCACGAAAAATCCCCGAAAGGAAACGGTTTTATGGATATAAGTACACTCATTGCAAAGGATCTTCTCAAGATCGGCGCGGTCTTCTTCCGCCCGGACGAGCCCTTCACCTGGGCAAGCGGGATAAAGAGCCCCGTCTACTGCGACAACCGCCTGACGCTCACCGCGCCCGAGGTGAGGAACGACGTTGAAAATTCCCTCGCCTCCGTAATAAGAGAGAAATACCCCGAGGCCGAGGTGCTGATGGGGACCTCCACGGCGGGCATCGCGCACGCGGCGATAACCGCGCACATAATGGGCCTGCCCATGGGCTACGTAAGATCCGGCGCCAAGGATCACGGCAGGCAGAACCGGATCGAGGGAAAGCTCGAGCCCGGTCAGAAGGTCGTCGTTGTGGAGGATCTCATCTCCACGGCGGGCAGCGCGATAGAGGTCGTTGACGCCCTCCGCGAGGAGGGGGCCTGCGTGCTGGGCATCGTCTCGATATTCACCTACGGCATGAAAAAGGGTCTCGACCGCCTTGCCGCCGCTAACGTCGAAAACACCTCGCTCACGAATTTCGACGTGATCGCGAACGTCGCCGCCGAGGACGGCTATATCGCCCCCGAGGACGTGGCGCGCCTTATCAAGTTCAGAAACGATCCCTCCGACGAGAGCTGGATCAACAAATAATTTCAAAGAAAGGTATCACAGATCCATGAAAAGCCTTATCGACATACTCGATCTCACGACCGACGAGCTCGACGAGCTCATTGCGACCGCGCAGGACATAATCGCGAATCCCGCCAAGTACGCCGAGGCCTGTCACGGCAAGAAGCTTGCGACGCTCTTCTTCGAGCCCTCCACGAGGACGAGGATGAGCTTCGAGGCCGCCATGTACGAGCTGGGCGGCAACGTCATCTCCGTTACGGGCGCCGCCTCCTCCTCCGCCGCCAAGGGCGAGAGCGTGGCCGACACCGCGAAGACCGTCTCCTGCTATACCGACATAATCGCCATCCGCCATCCCAAGGAGGGCGCGGCGTACGTCACGGCGAAGAACGCGAGCGTTCCCGTTATCAACGCGGGCGACGGCGGCCACTGCCATCCCACGCAGACCCTGGCCGACCTGCTCACCATCTACCGCGAGAAGGGCCGCCTTGACAACATGACCATCGGCGTATGCGGCGACCTGAAATTCGGCCGCACGGTGCACTCCCTCATAAACGCCATGAGCCGCTATGACAACGTCAAGTTCGTGCTCATCTCCCCGGAGGAGCTGAAGGTCCCCTCCTACGTCAAGAAGGACGTGCTCCAGCAGAAGGGCATCCCCTACGTGCAGACGACGGATCTGGAATCCGTAATGCCCGAGCTCGACATACTCTACATGACGAGGGTACAGCGCGAAAGGTTCTTCAACGAGGAGGATTACCTGAGGCTGAAGGACAGCTACATACTCACCCTTGACAAGCTGAAGACCGCCAAGAAGGATCTTTCGATACTCCATCCCCTGCCCAGGGTGAACGAGATCAGCGTCGCCGTGGACGACGATCCCCGCGCGTGCTATTTCAAGCAGGTGCTCAACGGCAAATACATGCGCATGGCGCTCATACTGAAGCTGCTCAAAGAGAACGGCAAGCTCTGAACCGACCGACAATAAAGGAGGATCATCATGAATATAGATTCCATCACCAACGGCGTCGTTATCGACCACATCACCGCCGGCTGCGGCATGAAGCTCTACGAACTGCTCGGCCTCGCCGATCTCGACTGCTCCGTAGCTATTATCAAGAACGCCTCCAGCCGCAAGAAGGGCAGGAAGGACATAATCAAGATCGACGCCGACATCCCCGTGAACCTGGACGTCATCGGCTTCGTCGATCCCGGCGCGACGATCAACATAATAAAGGACGGCGTGCTCGTCGAGAAGCGCAACATAGAGATGCCCGAGGAGCTCGTGAACGTCATAAAATGCAAAAATCCCCGCTGCATCACCTCCTGCGAGCAGGAGATCGACCACATATTCAAGCTCACCGACAGGGAGCACAAGGTCTACCGCTGCGTCTACTGCGAGACGAAGGCGAACTGAAAAACGCAATAAAAAAGGGACGCAGAAGGAGGCACTTCGTAAGGAAGTGCCTCCCTCCCGTTTGAACTCAAGATAATTGACGTGCCGGTCAGGTATGGTATAATGAATAAAACAAATCGGGATTTGTGGGGATGATCACGTGAAAATAGAAAAGGACGAAATAACAATCCGGGATTTTACTGAAACGGATCTTTCGCTCATGTTTCAATGGTTGACAGATCAGAGAGTGCTTGAATACTACGAAGGCCGCGA